>JAZMZX010000088.1:0-5263 GCA_045586225.1 Eubacteriales bacterium | reverse complement strand
ACTATAACAAGACCGGTATCGCGCTCGACACGAACAGCATCTTCGACGTTCAGGTCAAGCGTATGCACGAGTATAAGCGCCAGCTTCTCAACGTGCTGAAGATCATCTCCTTCTACCGTGAGCTCAAGGAAAATCCCAATTCCGATCTCCCGCCTCAGACCTTTATCTTCGGCGGTAAGGCAGCCCCCGGCTACTACACCGCAAAGGACGTTATCGATCTTATCTGGAACCTTTCTCAGGAGATCGAAAAGGATCCCGTTCTCCGCGAACGCATCAGAGTCGTCTATCTTGAAGACTATAAGGTTTCCACCGCAGAGGTTCTTATGCCCGCTTCCGAGATCAGCGAACAGATCTCTCTGGCAGGTAAGGAAGCAAGCGGCACAGGCTGCATGAAGTTCATGATCAACGGTGCTCTCACCGTTGGTACTCTCGACGGCGCAAACGTTGAAATGGCAGAGGCTGTTGGCAATGATAACATCTACATCTTCGGTCTGCGCACCGATGAGGTAGACGATCTTTGGAGAAACGGCTACGAATCTATCAAGTATTATTACGGTAACGATAAGATCCGCAGCGCTATCGACCTTCTCTCCGAAGGTATCAACGGCAAGTCCTTCGCTCATATGATGCAGTATTTCCTCCTCGGTCACGGCGTTGCAGACCCGTACATGTGTCTTGCAGACTTTGATTCCTACCGTGACGCATACCTTGCAGCCCTTAACGATTATCAGAATAAGGAAGTTTGGTATAAGAAATCTGCTCTCAACATTGCAGGTGCAGGCTTCTTCTCCGCAGACCGCAGCATTAAGGACTATGCGGAAAAGATCTGGAACGCAAAAACCATCTATTAATCAACGCCCAAATAAAGCGTAATACCACAAGGAAAATGGGGGAGCTTTTGCTCCCCCATCATACTATAGATATTATGAACTATTACTCCATGAAAACTCCGTATATGCGCCCCGAGCTGCGAAGATACATCATCGAGGACGGATGCCCCCGATATACGGAGCACGGTGCATACAAGCTCGGCGACACAGTTCGCTTCGAGCTTCTTCTTCCTCACGTTGCAGAGCCCCGCAACGTTGCCGTTTATATATGGCGCGAGTCAGGCGGAGCCGCACATAAATTTGAAATGAAAAAGATCGGGGAAGAGTATAGCCGCGATGTTTTCGCCGTCACCCTTTCTATGAAAGAGGTGTCCGCTTCCTTCGGCATCACCACAGGCCTTTTCTACTTCGGCTTCGACTTTTATTCAAACGTTGGCAAGACACGCGTCATCCAGTCGCAGAAGGACGGGCTTCCCGAATTCTGCTTCGACGACAGAGGCGACGGCGCCTTTGCCCTCACTATTTACGAAAGAAAATATCCCGCTCCTACCGAGTGGTACGGCGGTATCATATATCACCTTTTTGTTGACAGATTTTCAAAATCGGGAAAGTGCAGCCCCAAGCCCTACGCCGTGATGAACGACGACTGGGATAACGGAGAGCCTCAGTATCCCGAATATCCCGGTGCAGACGTTGCAAACGATATGTTCTTCGGCGGTGACCTTTGGGGAGTGCGCGATAAGCTTGATTATCTTGAATCCCTCGGTGTTACCACCATCTATCTTTCTCCTATATTCGACGCACATTCAAACCATAAATACGACACGGGCGACTTTGAAAAGGTCGATTCCATGTTTGGCGGAAAGCGCGCGCTGAAGGCCCTCATCTCCGCGGCGGAAAAACGCGGCATTGCGGTTATTCTCGACGGTGTGTTCAACCACACGGGCAACGACAGCAAGTATTTCAACGAATACGGCAATTATCCCGGTATCGGCGCGTATCAGTCAGAGCAGTCAAAGTACCATAAGTGGTTCCTTTTCGGCGCCACAAGGGACGATTTTGAGTCCTGGTGGGGCATTAAGATATTGCCTCGGGTAAAGAGCCATCACCCCGATTACATCAATTATATAAGCGGAAAGGGCGGTATTATCGATACCTATACCTCTATGGGTGTGGCAGGCTGGCGCCTTGACGTGGTGGACGAGCTCTCTGACGTTTTCGTTAAGAATCTAGCCGCACGGGTGCACGAAAGCGCTGCTGCGGCAAACAATAAGCGCACTCCCATCGTTATCGGTGAAGTGTGGGAGGATGCCTCCTGTAAGATCGCATACGGCGTACGCCGCCGCTATTTCCACGGTGATCAGCTTGATTCCGTTATGAATTATCCCGTTCGCTCAGCCCTTATCGAGTATCTGCAGGGGGGCAACGAGGAAGCTATGATGCTGGCGCTTCACACCATCTGGGATCATTATCCCTCAGAGGTGGTGCACACGCTGATGAACCTTATGGGCACGCACGACACAGTCCGCATTATCACAGCCCTTGCGGGCGATCCTTCCGACGGATACACCAATGCAGAACTTTTGGGAAAGCGGATGACCAAGGAGCAGTACGTGTACGGACAGCGCCTCGTTATGCTGGGATATCTTATAAATGCCACCATCCCGGGTATCCCCTCCATTTACTATGGCGATGAGGTTGGTATGGAAGGGTACAGCGACCCGTTCAACCGTATGCCGTTCCCTTGGGGACGTGAGGACGAAACGCTTCTCGCTCATTTCCGTGAGGTGGGAAAGATCCGCCGCAGCCATAATGTTTATCGCGACGGAGAGCTTTATCTTTGCCGTTTCGGTGTGCCCGGATTTTTGATGTATGGCAGAGGCGGCAGCGAAGAAACCGTCTACACCGCAACGAACCGCGGCAGCTCCGAGGTAACGCTTGCCTTCGTGAAGGGTGAATACCAGGTGCTCTACACCGTGGGCGACGTTGAGCAGATCGACGATCGCATTGTTATAGGCGTGAACAGCGGTGCCGTTATCAGCACCTTCCCCGGTTCACGAATCCTTTGTAATTAAGAAAAGAGGAGACTTCAGAGTCTCCTCTTTTTGCATTAACCTTTGGTTGACAGTGATCACGGGATAAAGTATAATTGATTCATAAATCATGCGGAGGTGCGCCATGAGCCTTGAATTTAACTATATAGCAGACGGTAGGATGTACCGCTACTCAGGCGGAAAAACGGAGGAAGTGGAGTCCGGCGTGCTGGAATCATATTTATTTAAGGTGAAGGATTCCGCTAAGCGCACAGAATGGAAATACAGCGGAAGCGGTGCAAAATTCACTGAAGCATACCGCCCGAATGCAAGCGCCGAAAGCGCAGTTGCTGCTGTCAGGTCCCGTGTGAACTGTATAGGCAGCCATAACGGCGACCTTATATATTCCATGAGCATCGATAACGTTTGCGGTATATACCGTAAGCGCTCGGGGGAAGAAACCGAAGGCATAGTGATAAGCAGCTCGGACAGCGCATACGTTGATTTCGATATCCGCAATGGCAGAATGGCACTCTCTTCATATTTCGCAGGTGAAAGCCACATCGGAGTTCTTGATATGGACGATACCTACTGCCGCATATATACCGAAGGCGCCACACTTGATACGTCGCCTGTGTGGTCCGCGACCCATCGCGACAGGATATACTATACCTGCGCGGGACTTCCGCTTGCAGACAATTCGCGTGACGGTGGGGAAGAATCACGTGCGGGCTTCGGAGGCATGATGGCGGACCTTTATTCCTCGTCAGCAGCGGTCACACGCGGTCCTGCGGCTATCTCTCTTCTGGACCTTTCAAGAGGCACCGTTGACGATATTCTAAGCGACGATAAATTCGACTACACACATCCCGAAAGCACCCCCGACGGCTCTCTTTACTACATACGCAAGCCATATAAAGCGGAAAATGGCGGCGGCGCTTTGGGCTGTATAATGGATATCATAATGCTTCCTTTCCGCCTCGTTGGCGCCATCTTTGGCTTTTTCAACGTGTTTTCCGTTATATTCTCGGGCAGAGCGCTTACAAAGCACTCCGACGTGAAGCAAAAGGACGAGAAGAAAATCATGATCGACGGCAATCTGATAAATGCCGAGCGCGAGCTTAAAGAGAATCAGAAACGCAGGGAAGAAAATCCCGGCATCATTCCACACAGCTGGGAGCTTCGCCGCCTGGACAGCGAAGGAAACGACGAGCTTATCCGTGCCGGCGTTGCCGCCTACCGCGTTTTCACCGAAAGCGGCGATATCGTTTATTCAAACGGCTCTGCCATTATCCGAAGAGATAAAAACGGCAGGGAGGAGAAGCTTGCATCCGTTGGAAACGTTACGTATATAAGATAAAAGCTGCACGTATATAAGGCAAAAACAAGGCGAGCATCCTTTAAGGATGCTCGCTTATTTTTTATTCATAAATGGGCTCGCCGGTCTTATTGATGGCGTCAGCCGTGATGGTTATCTTGCGGATGTCGTCGCGGGAGGGTGCGTCGTACATAATAGGCTCGATAACGCTTTCGAGAATGCTGCGCAGACCGCGCGCACCGATATTGCGTTCAATAGCGAGAGCAGCAACGGCACGGAGTGCGTCTTCCTCGAACACAAGCTCAACTCCGTCAAACTCAAGAAGCTTGCGGTACTGCTTGATAAGGCAGTGCTTGGGCTCGGAAAGAATACGGACGAGAGCAGCCTCGTCAAGGTCGTCGAGAGCCACCATAACGGGTATACGGCCAACAAGCTCGGGGATGAGACCGTATTTCACGATATCGTGAGGCGTTGCGTCGCGGAAGATGCCGCAGTCGCGCTTTTCCTTTTTGCTCTTGATCTCGCTTTCAAAGCCGATGCTCTGGTTGCCGCGGCGCTTTTCGATAATGTCGGAAAGTCCGTCGAAGGCACCGCCGCAGATGAAGAGTATGTTTTCGGTGTTGATCTGAATGAACTCCTGGTTGGGGTGCTTGCGTCCGCCCTGGGGAGGAACGTTTGCAACAGTGCCCTCAAGGATCTTAAGGAGAGCCTGCTGTACGCCTTCGCCGGAAACGTCGCGTGTGATAGAGCGATTTTCGCTTCTGCGGGAGATCTTATCAAGCTCGTCGATATAGATGATGCCGTGCTCTGCGCGGCTTATATCGAAGTCTGCAGCCTGAATAAGGCGGAGCAGAATGTTTTCAACGTCTTCACCAACGTAGCCGGCCTCTGTGAGCGTGGTGGCATCTGCAATAGCGAATGGGACCTCCAGCGTGCGCGCAAGAGTCTGCGCAAGATAAGTCTTACCCACACCGGTGGGGCCGAGAAGAAGCACGTTGGATTTCTGAATGTTCACATAGTCCTCGTCGTCGCTGTGCTTCTGGGATTCCTTATGGAGGATGCGCTTATAATGATTGTATACA
>JAZMZX010000087.1:0-30344 GCA_045586225.1 Eubacteriales bacterium | reverse complement strand
TTCAGATCACATCTTCCGCTTGGGAAAAGCCCACCGTTTACGTTGAGCTTGGAAACGGCGAAGACGGATACTACACCGTAGCTCCTTATTCCTACGTTTACGAAATGGTTTCCTCCGCAGGCGGAAACAACATCTTCGGCGCAGATTCCGAATACGAAGGCTTCATCACCGTTACCGCTGATGAGATCATCGCAGCTAACCCTGCAGTTATCTTCACCACCGGTCCCGTTGAGGACATCACGGGCCGTGAAGGCTGGAGCGAGATCACCGCTGTTGCTGAAGGTCAGGTTTACACCATCGAAAACCTTATCCCCTCCGGCGATGCAGTTGCAGCAGCTCAGGCAATGAGCGAAAAGCTCGAGGCTGTTGTTGCAAAGACAGCTAAATAAGAAAATCAGATCAAAAATCCCCCCGACGTCATCGTCGGGGGGATTTTTTGCTTATTTTTTCGTTTTATTTTCGATTATCCCGATTATCCCGAGGATAACGTAAAGGACTGCGAGGATAAGGGTTATTATCCATTTCGTCATATCTTCGCCGCCTGAGGCCAAAACAAAATACGATAAGATCGCGGCTATGCCGACTACTATCTGAAACAGAGACGCAAACATCTGCCATTTGCTTTTCATTTTGTCACCTCGCACGCTTTATCGCGCTCGATAAGCAGCCTGATAGCCTCAATGGCGGTAAGGATGGCGCGCTCCGTTTCGTGATTGTCGGGCTCGCTATAGCCCAGAAGCTTCCGCTCCTGATTCCACACAACGGAAAGCACCGTTCCCGTTCTCACGCCGAGAGCCGCCGCCACGGTGAAGGTGGCCGCGGATTCCATTTCGCTTGCAAGAACGCCGAGGCGTTTCCACGCCTCCCATTTTGCCAAAAGCTCACCGGAAACGGGGCTTCTTTCGGGGGAATGCTGGCCGTAGAAGGAGTCCTTACACTGAACGACGCCAACGTGCCGCCTGTAGCCGAGGCGGTCTGCGGATTCTGTAAGCGCCGTCGTAACGTCATAGTCCGCCGTTGCGGGATATTCAAGGGGTGCATATTCCCTGCTCGTCCCCTCCTGACGCACCGCGCTCATGGCGATAACAACGTCATTTGACAAAACCTTCAGGTTTATGCCGCCGCAGGTACCCACGCGGATAAAGGTGTGGGCGCCGAGAGACGCAGCCTCCTCCATTGCGATGGCTGCAGAGGGACCGCCGATACCCGTTGACATAACGGAAACCGGAACGCCCGAAAGCTTGCCCGTGTAGGTGGTATATTCTCTGTTCTCTGCCACAAGACGTGGCTCGTCGAAATATTTTGCGATCTTTTTGCACCTTCCCGGATCTCCAGGAATGATAACGTATCCGCCGAGGTCGCCTTTTTTACAAGCTATATGATATGCTTTTTCGTTCATATTACACCTTTCCTTTTACTCTGAGATCTCGCCGTCTCTGATGGTGATCGTTCTGCCGCACGATGCGGCAACGTCAGGATCGTGGGTGATTATCACCACGGTCTTCCCCGATTCGTTCAGCTTTTTGAAGATATCCATTATAAGTTTCGTGTTTTCCGAATCAAGATTTCCGGTGGGCTCGTCGGCAAGCAGTATAGGATTATCGTTTACGATCGCTCTCGCTATAGCGACGCGCTGACGCTCACCGCCCGACATGTTTGCAACACACTTTTTCGCTTGACCGTCCATTCCGACAAGGGTAAGTGCATCATTTGCCAACGGCTTCATTTCACGGAATGGCGTTTTATTGAAAAGCATAGGTGTCATAACGTTATAGAGCGCCGTTTCGTGATTGATAAGAGAAAAGTCCTGCATAACAAATCCGGTAAATCTGTTTCGTACAGCCGCAAGTCCTGCTGAATTAAGTCTGCCAACGTCAATATCGCCGAGCATATATTCGCCGTCATCAAAGGTATCAAGACAGCCAATAACGTTTAGCAGAGTTGATTTTCCGGCACCGCTGGGACCGGTGACAGCCACCATTTCTCCCTCGCGAATGTGAAGGTCCACGCCGCGCAGTACGTAAAATTCCTTGCCGTCGATGGTGTATCTTTTCGATATATTTTGGAGCTTTATCATATCTGCCTCCTGTAAAATTCAAGCGGAGAATATTTCCGACACATCACTATGGAAATAAGCGTTACTATCAGAACGATAGCCAACATGTAAAAGAGCGCTATCCATGAACACGAAGCGTCGAGTATATAGTCAACGGCGGAATATCTGTCTTCCCTGAAAACATTGGGAAAGTACGACACGGATAAAACATTGAGAAGAGTCGGGGTCGAAAACATAACCGACATCGTCACCGACATCTTAAGAATGATTTGTCCCGTTGAGCAGCCCACAAGATAATACCTGGAGTTTTCCGTCATACTGCGCTTTACCGTTATGGCTGAGATACAAATGATATTTATCGTTGCTATGATAAGCATAAACACAGGAAGCGGTAGGGCATTTTTGATCCACTCATCGATCTTTTCATTTGAATCCTTTATTATATTTTCATATCCGACCAGCTTACCAATACTCAAAAGACGGTTTTTAACGTCAGCTTCAGCGGCAGCATCAATATCACCGCAAAACTCAATAAAAAAGCATAAGGTTTTATTCACATGTTTGTCGTCAGGCAGGGCTGACATAACGTGTTCAGTTGCAAAGATACCGCTGTTCGTCGCTGTAAAAATGATATCCGCAGGAAATTTCGAATTGGATGTTGCATTGAAATCCGGCATGGTGAAAGTTCCGTCTATCTTACCTACCACAGTTGCTTCGCCGCCATCGGTGAGTTTTACCCTGTCGCCCACCTTTACGCCACGCCATTTCGCCCCTGCCAAAACGATCTCTGCTTCATCTGCAGCCGCGTCGAGCCATCTGCCCTCGTCTACGGAGATAGGAAAGCTTTCGATCATTCTCTTTCCGTAAACGTAAACATTGTCAAATTCCATTCCCTCAACGGTACCGTAATAATGAAGATAAGTTATAACATCAACGCTATCGTTATCGTTATAAAAGGAAAACTCATCATATATACCGTTTGACTCCGTTGGATCGCCGTCTGCCCACATATCATCCGCCATGGGCATAAAATATAGTGCATCATCAAGGCCTGATTCGGCAAAGCGGTCTCTGTTATGGGACGTATACCGATACTGTCCGTAGACCGTGAGAATGCCGAAGATCGAAACTGTTATAAAAATAACAGTAAGAATTATCGGAGCTAAATTGTGCCGTATGTATCGCCATGACACCATTAAAAATTTCATTTGTGCCGACTCCTTTACCGTTATTTCATAGTGCATCTGATGCTCTCCAGCGCAGAGCCTTTCATTCTCGTATTAACGTACACCGTTATAACGGAATAAACTGCGATAAGAGATATCAAAGATATCAGAAAATAATCCATTCCCGAGTATACAAACTCATCGTTTATAATAAGCTTTGCGAAAAATCTTTCGTAAAATGCGGCGTGCACAGCCACTGAAAAAATGGCAGACACACACAATATTATGAAAAGAGAGAGCGACAAAGTCAGTATGATCGTTTTACGTTTTGCGCCAACAAGCTCGTATATTGCGTATTCACGGGCATTTTCATCGCTAATGTAAACGAACATATACAAAAATGATACGATACTCAAAATAAAGATCAGAAACGTAAGCATATAGTCTCTTTTGGCGCCGCTGTCAAGCTTGGTTTCCGTCTTTTCCATAACGTAGCCGTCGTGTATGGCTTCCGATATAATCTTTTCAGCATCGTCAACGTCACGGTAAAGCACGTCAACGGCAAATCCGCTCGGTGTAAATCCGCAGTCAACAAAGGTCTCAACGCTTACGTAATAATAAAAGCTCACGGCAGTGCCGATAACACGCAGTTCACAGCCATTCAGTTTTATGCTGTCGCCCACCTTTAATCCAGTAATATCCTCAGGTATTATAACCGTTCCCGTCTCTGACAGATCTTCCGCGTTACCGGTAGTCGTTTTCTTGGTTTTTGCCACGTCGGATGCAGATATCAAATATTCGTCGACACCCGCGCCCATTGAGTCTGTCATTTCAGTCGAAGACGCGGCATCCACCGACGCATAATAATAAACACTCGCATCTTTTATCGATTTCAGCTTTCCTGGTATATCACCAACGCTCAAAAGCTCGCCCGATTCGTATGACATCACAAACTCCGGAATACCGTCAGTTATATTCGACGCCGCAACGACACCGTACGTGTATATGAACATAAGATTGCATGCAAGGGTTCCAACGAAAAGCAGAACGCACATAAAAGTGTTTCTTTTCAACATCGTGCGGAGCATATTAAGCGTTAAATACAGAATTTTCATTTTTCTGCCTCAGTAAGAGCTTCGTTTTCCCAAATCAGATGATCCGTTCCATCGCCGTCGCGGTAGTATATTCTGCCAACCATACCGCCTTCGTTTATCGGCTCGCCGTATAAATAGGTTCCGTCTTTGTCGAATTGAAAATCTGTATCGTAATGCTGATATACCCCCAGGACGTAATATCCGTCCGGGACAAAAATTCGTTGCAGCAAGGACACCTCAAGTGCGATATAATAGGATTCGTATACGGTTTTTGTGTCTTCGTGCACAACGTCATACTCGGAAATGTATCCCGAATAATGTTTCGCGCAGTCCGGATACCACGCCGCGATGATCACACCGCCGTCATTACTGTATCCGACGTGCAGTTTTTCTTCGACGTATGAGTAATCTATCGGCACTTTTATCTGATAGAGCGCGAAGACAAATGCAGCAAAGCCCAGCACGATCGAAATTATCGCGATATGCTTTTTTGTCAGCTTGATCTGAAGTTTTTTCTTTTCGCGCACAGGCTTTTGTTTTTTCGGGACCTGAAAAAATTCGTCGGACAGTTGCGGTCTTTGGTTTTTCATAACACGCTCCTTTTCTTCCTGAAAGCCAATATCAAAGAGATCTGATGTATTCTTCGAGCACGGGTCTATCGGGTATTGATGGGATACCGCCGCGCTTCTCCGTTGAAAGGGAGGCTGCCGCCGATGCAAACACGGCAATATCCGCGATCTCCGCTTCCGTTAGCTCTGCCGGGTCCTTACCGATGGCAATTATTCTTGAAACGGCGCTGCCGCCGAATATGTCGCCGGCGCCGGTGGTGTCGATAGTGCTTGCAGGGGGCGTGGGCACCTTCACCGATGCTTTACCGTTTGAAAGGTACGCGCCGCGGGGACCAAGGGTGACCATGGCAAGGGAAACTCCGTATTCACCGATAAGCTTCCGCGCCGCTTCTTCTGGGGTGATATCACCGAAAAGAAACTCGACCTCGTCGTCGCTTATCTTCACAACGTCTGACTTGCCGATGCCCCAGAGCATTGCCTCCCTCGCACCGTCCAGAGAGCGCCACAGAGGGCGGCGCAGATTGGGATCGAAGGTGATAAGGCAGCCCTGCTCCTTTGCGTATTCCACCGCCCACATAGCAGCAGACCTTGCGGGCTCGTCGGTGAAGCTCAGCGTGCCGAAATGGAACACCCTCGCGTTTTCGATCTTTTCCTTGTCTATCTCATCGCCGGAAAGACAGGTATCGGCACCGGGCTTTCTCGAAAAGGAAAATGATCTGTCGCCATTTTCGTCGAGGGTCACAAAGGCGAGTGTGGTGAAGTGATCGGGGTCGATGATAACACCCGACACGTCGATGCCTGCGTTTTCAAGGGTACCGACGAGAAGCCGACCGAAGGCGTCATCGCCGACCTTGCCGAAAAACGCCGTTTTACAGCCGTATTTCGTCAGCGCGGAGAGAAAGTTTGCGGGAGCGCCGCCGGGGTTTGCCGCCATTGTGGGGTAGCCGTCGGCAGCGGTGGCAACGGTGGCAAAGTCGATGAGGACCTCACCTATTGCAACAACGTCGTATCTGCAGTATTGTTTCATCATTTTCACCGTTATTTCGCCTTGGGATACTCGTTGCAGAGGAGTCTGTAGGGGGGCTCGTCCTCCTCGATTGCGGGGAATCTGCCCACGGGCTCGTAGAATCTGTTATCGGTGTTGTCGTCGTTGCACTCGCTGACCTCGCCGAGAAGCACGTTTCCGCTTCCCTTTTCCACCTCAAAATCGTGGTACATATACTGCTGGATAGCGATGCTTTCGCCGGGGGTAAGGCGCACCTGTGTACCCGCAGGCACGGTGACCGCTCTGCCGTCCAGATGCACGGTCACGTCGCTGACGCGGTCCAGGTCCTCGTCAGGAGTGGAATTATACACGCGGATGAGCACGTTTCCGCCGCCGCGGTTGATGATATCCTCCATCTTGGACCAATGGAAATGCATGGGCGAATACTGCCCTTCCTTTATGTAAAGGAGCTTTTCCGCATAGGATTTTTTATATTTGTCTCTCATTTTGAGATTGCCGTTGCGGATGGTGAAAAGCGAAAAGCCAACGCGCTCAAAATCACCCGTTCCGTAGTCGGTGATGTCCCATCCCAGCATATTGTCGCGTATTTCATCATAGTCGGAGCCGCAGCTTTCCCACATTTCGGGCGTGAAATCTGCAAAGGGAGGTAATGCAAAGCGATACTCCTTCACCATGCTTTCCATTTCACGGAGCGCTGCGTTGATCTCACTTCTTTTCATTTCATTTTCTCCTTTTATATTTTGTATTCGCGGTACGTTTCACCGCCGTCGAGCTTTTTCCAGTATAAAGTATCGCCGTCGAGGACCATATATCCGTTTGGCGAATCCTCCTTGGGGATGGACACGGAGCCCGGATTCACGTAAAGATAATCCTCGTGCTCGCGGCAGGCAGGCACGTGAGTGTGACCGTTCAGAAGAATATCGCCCGCTGCGTGGGGCGGAGGCGTATCCTCGCCGAAGTGATGTCCGTGTGTGGCAAATATCATTCTTTCTCCGTGATAAAGGATCGCGTATTCCGCCATCACGGGAAAGCTCAGCATAAGGCTGTCTACCTCTGCCTCGCAGTTGCCTCTGACGGCGAGTATCCTTTCCTTTATCTCATTCAGCGCTGCCGCCACCTTTTTCGGTGCGTAGTCACGCGGCAGATCGTTTCGCGGGCCGTGATAAAGGATATCTCCGAGAAGCAGGAGCCTGTCCGGAGCCTCTCTTCCGTATGCCTCCATCAGCCTTTCACACCAATAGTATGAGCCGTGTATATCTGATGCTATCATTATCTTCATGGTACGTATTCTCCGTATGTTTTATAATATGATTTTACCATTTTCTTCTTTGCTTTTCAATACAAAAGCCGAATTCACAAAAGTGAATCCGGCTTTTTTTCAGCTGTACATGCAGTTTGCTTTCATATAGTCGTAGATGAGCTTTCCGTGATTCTGCTCGTCCTTCTGGATGGAGGAAAGCGTGTGTCTTGCGTCCTCCGCTTCGAATTCGAAAACGCAGGTGTCGTAAAGGCCTGAGATGTGCTTTTCCATTGAAAGCACGTCGGAGCAGAAGTATGCGTCCGTTTCCTTATCGGGAGTATCGGTGCAGGTGTAATTTGCCTTAAAGGTCATGTTAAGGGTGCTGCCTGGCATATTGGCAGGCACGTTTCCGGCCTGCATTCCGGTGATGATATCGTAATGCTTGCCCTCGATCTTTGAAAGCTCTGAGAAGAGATTTTTTAGCTGAGGGTCCTTGGCTTCAACGGCGTACTTTGCGTATTTATCGCGGCAAAGCTTTTCTCCGTCGGCTAAGTCCTTTAAGAGATCCTGTTCTTTTTGTGTGAGTGTCATGGCAATTTTCGTTCCTTTCGGGAATAATATCAGCGGTATGCGCTTTGGTCATATTATGCGCGGTTTCCTTTATTCTTATGCAAAAAAAAGACCGCACCTTCAGGTGCAGTCCTTATCAGAATTCGTTTTCGTGGATTTTGAAAAGCTGGTGGTATGCTCTCACGTTTTCGAGCTCCGTCCATTTTCTCACCTTAACGGGAACGGAATCGAGATCGTATATCCGCGCGCCCTTCAGCGACAGTAGGAAGGGCGAATGGGTGGATATGATCAGCTGGCAATTATAAAACCTTGCGGAATCCTCAAGAAAAGACGCAAGCTCCGCCTGAAGAGATGCGGAGAGGGAGTTTTCGGGCTCATCAAGAAGATAAAGAGCGTTTTCCTTTATTTTTTGAGTGAAATACACGAAGGCGGACTCGCCGTTTGACTTCATATCAAGCTCAACGGAGTCCATCCGTCTGCCCACGTATTTGGATCTTGAGTTCAGCTTCGCTTCGTTTCTGCGCTTCAGTTCATCGTATTCGTCCAGCCCCGAAAGCTGCCATTTTTCGCGGCGCAGTTCGCTGTATTCCAGAAACAGCTCTTCCCTTTGGCGGTCGATGCCGTCGTTTATGGCTCTTGCATCGAGCAAAAAATCAAAAACTCCGTCACTTGTGATGATGGCGCTGTCTGCAGGCACTCTGTACTTTGCCTTTGCCGAAAGCTTGTAGCTGCAAAGATCGAGATAATCCTGCATCACGGGGGTATGGTTGAAGGGGGCTGTGCGCAAAAGGCTCAGCTTTTCCGCGATAACGTTCAAAAGAGTTGATTTGCCCGAGCCGTTGCCGCCGTATATGATCGTAACGGGAGCAAACTCAAGATGCGAGATCCTTTTGAAAGGAAAGATCTTGAAGGGATATGCGTTGGTTTTCGAATAGTATTCCGTGTCGAACTTTGTGGTGCGGAAGAAATAATCGGTCTCGTCCAACTCTGTGGCAAGATCGAAGGCTTCAAGATATATCACGGGCATCTCCTTTCTCGTATCGGTCAGGATGATTATATCACAGCTGGCCTATGTTTACAACCACGGAGAAAAACGAAAGGCCCTGCAGCTTATGCAGGGCTTTTATCTGGAAACGGCTGGAGTCGAACCAGTGACCTCTTGGATGTCAACCAAGCACTCTAACCATCTGAGCTACGCTTCCACGACGGGAGATAGTATACCATACAATCCTCCCTTTTGCAAGGGGTAAATTTCATTTTGGGAAATTTCCGAAAAAGAGCGGGACACGTTATAAACGTGCCCCGCCTTCGTGCATTGTCAGATGATCCGCCTGATATAGCGCAGGGTGAAGCGGTCCTTGCGCGAAAGACCTCTGTATACGGCATCGAGAATATCGCTGTAGTATTCCGCGAGAGATGCAAGCTCGCCCCGCGGCATTCCGAAGCCGAACTCCTCCTTTGAAACGTAGGAAAGAACGTCCTCGTGAGAGCGGCGTGAGGCATTGCCCAGCTTTTCGTCGAGGCGCTTTGCGTATTCATCGGGAAGCTCGCCGGTTTCGGGGCCCACGTCAAGGGCTCTGTATATTGCGAATATTCCGTCGATCACTTCTTTGGAAAGGGACCGCAGCTCGTCATTTTCGAGCTTTTGGCTTCTGTCGGCAGCCTTTTTGATAAGCCCCTGACGGGCAGCCACGGCGCGTTTGCCTCGGCGCACCAGCAGCCATATAACGATGGCGGCTGTGACCGCTATGAGAAGAAGCACGCCTCCGCAAGCCAGAAGGACTGCAAGCTCAATATTGATCTCGGGCTTTTCCTCGGGAGGTGTGAAATCATCGTCGGGTACGTCCGGCTCCTGAGGATCGGTGATGATGATATCGATGGGAGTGTCGAAATCTGCCTCGGGCTTCATGGTGCCGTACATTCCGTCAAGGTAGGGGTCTGTGGCTTCATACTGGACCCATCCGAGATTATCGTAGTACACCTCAACCCACGCGTGAGCGTCACTGTCCAGGACAGTGGCCTTATATCTGACGAGAGGATCGTCGTCGGAATGGAAGCGCGATTCAAAATCTGCGGCAATATAGCCCTCGCAGTAGCGGGCGGGAATGCCCAGCGAGCGAAGCATCATTGCAAGGGAGGACGCATACTGAACGCAATATCCCGATCTGGTCATTGTGAGGAAATCCACAACGGCGCTTATGCTTCCGTCGATAGATTCGATATTGGGTATGGTCGTTCCCGCGATCTCGATGGGCTTGGTGGTGTACGCACAGTTTTCCGTCATATAGTTGATGAGCGCAAGGGTGATCTCGTGGTAGTGCTCCTCGTCAATGCTGCCGGGTGTCTTTATAAGCTCAAACACGTCGATGCCTGCCTGAGATTGAAGATCGACCAGGATCTTTCCGTTTTCCACTGCCTCAAGAAGGATGGAAACTGCCTTTTCGTGAATGGGGTTATTGTCAAATTCGTCTGTTTTGGTGTAAACCTCTCTGACGTATTCTCCGTAAAGCTTTTCCCTCGCGTACTGCTCCTTCAGCGACTCACGTTCTCCGTCAGTCATCTCGAAGACGTATCTGCGGAGGATGGAATCTCCGTTATAGGAGATCTCACGTGCCTCGAGTCTGTTCTCGTGCTCTTTAACGTATGCTTCAGCCTCGTCCGAGTTTATGTATCTGTCTGCCCTGCCGGAGATTATCTCGCCGAGGGACATTTCATAGTACTCGATCTGGTTTGCGTAAACGCTGCCGAGAGTGGGCACCTTCATGGTGGTGACCATTGAGAGCGTGGAATACTGGGTGCCGTTTGCGAAATACTTTGATGTCCATACGCCGTCGTAATAAGCTCTGTACGGCAGACGTGTGGGCTCCATGGACTGATATCTCATAAGCCCGTGCGTCGGCATTGCAAAGGATGGCATGAAAAGAAGCACGCCGTTGCTGTATTTTCGGGTCACGTTCACGCGCTCGGTGATAAATCCGATCTTGGTATTATCCTTATAGCCGTTAAGCTCGGATATATTGTCGAAATTGGGGTAAATGGCACGGTAGAAATCCTCCGTTATGGATTCCGGAGTGAAATCGTTGCCGAAGGTCTCGCGGTATGCCTCGATATCCTCAGCCGTTGCCGCCGTCCACGTGCTGTTTTTATAAGTGGAGCCTATCCAGGTGCGCAGATAAACAGGGGTGTTATACGGCGCTTCCACCGTTGCAATGACAACGTCGTCGAAAACGGGAAAATCAAGGGTCACGTCTCTTGGGCCCGAATCCCCTCTGTCGCTGTCGAGAGAGGAAACGTTATTAAGGTCCACCTCATCGCCGCCGAGGAAGCCCTCAACGTACACGCGGGCATATTCCATTGCCTCGTCAAGGTAAGGTATACCCGTTTTATTTTCGTGGATGAGAAGCACGGGCAGGAGCATGAGAAGCATGGAAACGAAAAAGGTGCAAAGTCCGACCGGCCCGCCGAGAACGGCGTTTTCATAAAAAGTTGCACGGGAAAGCTTTTTCTCGCCGTCGGGCTTCTCTCTGAGGCCTTCCTTCGCTTTTCCGTTTTTCCGAGCTTCTTTTCTTTCGGCGCGCTTTTTTATGGCAGCTTCCTTTTTCTCCCGGGCCTTAAGAGCTCGCTCGCTTTTTTGGCGCGCCCTTCTTTCTGCGGGAGTTTCAAGTAAAAGTGCCGCTTCGATATCGGTATCCTTGCCGCGGCGGCGTTTTTTCGCCTTATTTTCGTCAGCCACGTGATCTTCTTCGTAAGCGACGTCGGCCGCTCCGGGGCCTGTGAGTGATGTTCCCGAAAGATCGCGGATGATAAGCTTCTTTTTCGACGGGAAGAGATACTGTCGCTCAAACATCTTCAGCGCCACAACTGCGATGATGGCGGAGATCAGAATTGCAAAGCCCCAGCTGTCACGGATGATATTATAAGCAAGAACGGGAGTTGCAAACACGGCGCCGACGACGAACAGCCGCAATAGGCGCACGCGCCGCACGATGGCAGGCACGAAGAGCACCGAAAGCAAAAGCACGAACAGAGCCACGCCAACGCTCATCAGCTCTTCTTTACGGTAATTGCCCATGTTGTAATCAACGTTGAATCTGTACGTTGATATTTCTGCAAGACCGGCAAAGGCTATTCTGTCGATAATGGCATTCAGGAATTCATACACCGCCTGGGTGGTGTAGTATAGCAGATCGCCCTCAGACAAAACGAAAAGCCAGGTGGCGGTGCCTCCGAAAAGGAGCGCCCCGCCGCCAAGGAGCAGATACCTGTTCACGCACATGAGTGTGACCGCCAGGGAAAAGATCAAAGCGGGGGTGAAAATGGCGGAAAACGGCAGCACCTCGCTGACGATGACCATCGCATCGCAGAAAAAGAGCGCAATGCCAACCACCGCAGCCGCTCCGACGAGCCCGCGGCAGAAGGTGCTGAATATCAGGGAAAAGAGATTCTTTTCCTGATTGTGCGGAAGCGAGGAAAGTATCCTTTCGCTCCCGCGGAGCCTCTTTGCTTTTTTTCGGTTATTCTTTTTTTCGGCAGCTTTAAGCTTCACGTCGGCAAAAAACCGACCGACAGCTTTAACGATCTTCACTTTGGTGTTCTCCCGAAATATTATTGTGTATTTATGAGAACAGCTGCTTATCCTCGGCTATTCTCACCTCTGAAAGCGTGATATTGTTCTCGATGAATCTTAAGCGGCAGGTATCAACGTACTCTGCGCGCAGACGCTGATTTTTGTATCTTTCCTTTGGATTGAAAAGGAGTATCTCAACGGCGTCGGCTCCCATTCTGTTGCCTGCATCAACAAAATCGGACACGTTTTTAAGGTCCGCCTTTGATGTGGCAAAGATAAAGGTGGGATTTTCAACGTCCTCGATAAGGTCGGGCAGCCTTGTGACCTTAAGCTCCGACGGAGCCTCGGGTGCAGTTGCAAACTGACGGAATATCAGGTCAAAATCGGAATACGTATGGAGAGTGTAGCTGCAAAAGCCCACGGAAACTCTGTTGTCAAACCACATAAGGGTGACGGTGTTTCCCGCCTCAAGCTCGTGCATCACGGCACCGATAGCTATCTCCGACACGCCGTCTGCGCAGAATGCGTCCATATCGTCACGGTATTCGGGAAGTATCGCTCCCGCCTGCTGATAGTATTCCTCTGCATTGAAGCGCTCACCGTCGGGGCGGAAGGCTTCTGCCATAGCGGCTTTATCCACCGCTATCTCCATCTGAAGCTCTTCTCTGGATTTTGCAAGAGCCGCCATAGCCTCAGCGCGCTCCGAAACGGAATCGTTCGTTGCCTTCACCGTTTCAGAGGTGCTCATCATTGAGGAGGGAGCCTTCGTTTCCTTGATATTCAGCTTTATAGTCTTCTTTTTCTTTTGCTTCTTCTTTTTGACCGGCTTTTCGGCATCGGCGTACGAGTCATCGCCGTTTGCGGAATAATCGCAGAAAACGTATACGTTTTTGCCCATATTGGGCTTATATTCGTTCACCTGAAAGTCCTGCATCTTTGAAGAAAGCTTCCAGTGGATGTGCTTCAAGGAATCTCCGCTGCGGTATTCGCGGATGCGGTTCGTTTCACTTGATTCAATGCCCGAAACGACCTTGTTGCTGTCGGTGGGCAGGTCTGAGGGAGCGTTGTCGGTGCTGCGGTCAAGATATCGCCTGCGGGGCAGCACGTATATCTCGTCGTATGTATCCACCTCTTTTTTGATTATGAAAAATGAGAGCGGATCGGACAGATATATATCGCCAACACCGATATTATATTTGCCGCGGTACTTGAAAACGATCTTATCCTTGAATATGTGAGCTCCCTTAGGCAGTATCGAAAGCATAAGCCGCTTTTCAACGCATCGCACCCCGTCGGTGCTTGGCACGGAAACGTAAGCCTCGGCAAAGGCGATCGGAAGCAAGGATGAATTGATTATTCTGAATTCATAGTCCGTGGGCTTGTTTTTTTCGGTGGTGAGCTCCGTTGAACGGACAAAAACGGAGATCCCGTTTTTCGCTGCCAGAGCCAAGAGATACATGCCGAAGGGCAAAAGTATCATAAACCACAAAAGCACAACGGAAACCGGCGAGCGCATTGCCTGTGTGAACACCACCGATGCAATAAGCGAGATCACGTAGAAGGTGAAGCCTCTGCCGCAAGCAAAGCCCGGTCTTGGTTTATTCTCTTTATTACGGTAGCTGCGCATGGGTGCTCCACTCTCCTTTCAGGCCAAAAGATGCCGATTATTTTTTCGCGCCCCGCTCGGTAACGTAGGGTACCTCAACGGTGCGGCGAAGCTCGGTGAGAATATCTGTTGCCGCCACGCGGTTAAGCTTTGCCTCCTGCTTAAGGATGATCCTGTGGGCAACGGCATAGGAATAAACGGCGGCAACGTCGTCGGGGATAACGTATCCGCGGCCTCTTGTGAATGCAAAGGCCTGAGAAAGCTTCATAAGTGCAACTGATGCACGGGGGCTGGCGCCCAGAAGTACGGAGGGGTGCGTCCTCGTTACCTGCACGAGGGTGACGATATATTTATATATCTTCGGATCCACGTATACGGAGCTGACGACGCTGCGCAGAGCGCGGATCTTTTCAATGTCCGCAACGGCTTTGATCTCGTCGAGGGGGTTCTTTTCCCTTCTTGATTCAATGATGCCGATCTCCTCTGCAAGAGTGGGGTATCCCATGGAGAGCTTCATCATAAAGCGGTCCAGCTGAGCCTCGGGAAGCGGATACGTGCCAACGTAGCCTGAGGGGTTCTGGGTCGCGATGACCATAAAGGGGTCGGGGATATCGTAGGTCACGCCGTCAACGGTGACTCTTCCCTCCTCCATAGCCTCAAGAAGCGATGACTGAGTTTTCGGGGAGGCGCGGTTGATCTCGTCGGCAAGAAGGAGATTGCACATAACGAGGCCCTCGCGCATCTCGAAGCTTTCAGTCTTTCTGTTGTATATATTGAAGCCCGTGATGTCAGATGCCATAACGTCGGGGGTGAACTGCGCTCTGTTGAAGGAAAGGCCTGCAGCGCGCGCAATGGATGCGGCAAGGGTGGTCTTACCCACGCCGGGCACGTCCTCTATAAGCACGTGTCCTCCCGCGAGCATTGCCGCGGCAAGGAGAACGATCTCCGTGTGCTTACCGATAACAACACGCTCGACCTCGGCAACGATAGCCTTGAATATATCGTACGCCTCCGCTTCGGTGAGCGCACTTTTTTCATTTTCGTTTAATACAGTCTTGGCTTCAAGAGACATTTTTCTTTTCTCCTTGTGATAAAATACAGTCTTACGTATGATACGTCAGTATATATAGTGAATATTAACAAATAATTATGTATACAGTATTAACGAACGGCGGGTCTGCCGAAAATTTTGCAGAGACCCGCCGTTTTTTACTATTTCTCAAATATTCCGCCTGCGCGGTAATCGTTATACACGTTTTCAAACCAGTATCCCGTTTCCGGCACGGAGCGCACGGGCTCAAAATACGTGCCGGCGCCGATGCCGCCTTCAAAGGAAAGCTTCACGCAGCCAACATAGGCCTTATGTGCCGTATCTGTTTCGGGCGCGGAGCCGGAAAGGATGCAGGCTGCATCCTTATCGGTGATTAGATAAGAGCCGCGGGAAAGTCCTCCGTCGGCAATATAGGCATCGACGGAATTCAGCATGGCATACTGAGTCAGAAGGATATCGTAGTTTATGGAAAGCTCGCGAAGGGAACGGCTGTCGCAGGCACCGTAGCCGGCAAAGCCGTCGACCTCCTTTTTAACGTGGGCGATAAGCTTCTTTATCCCCTCGGGGCGGCGAAGAAAGGCGGAATTTGCCGTCATGGCGGAGGCGTATTCCCTGCGCTTTGCAAGTATACCGTCAAGGGTGAGCATTTCGTTTCCGTGACCGTAAAAAGGAACGGTGACCCGGCAGCAGCATCGGTCATTATTTTGTTTTTTCGCGAGCCTGTGCGCAATAGCCTCAGCGGCGCGTATGCTTCCCACCTGAGTGGAATTGAGAGCCGATCCGCCCGGGCGCTGCACGCCGAACACACCTGCAGCCTCGCCTATAACGAAGAGCCCGGAAACGGTGCTTTCATACCATTTGTCAACGGAAACACCGCCGTTGCAATGCTGGGCTGACACCGCGATCTCAAGAGGCTCACGGTAAAGATCCACACCGAATGAGGCGTAAAGCTCGATGGCGGGAGTGTTCATTTTTTCAAGTCTTTCTATGGGAAGCTCTCCGAGAGATCCGCAATTTTTAAGGTAGCCGTATGCCTCCCCGCCTGCGAGTGAAAGGTCTGCCTTGCCGTCTTTCATCAGCTCGCGTGGGTTATGGAGAAAGTCCATAAACACACGTCTGCCCTTACATTTTTCCGCAAAAACGGCTAGGTCAACGGCAGAGGAGCCGTATCCCTCAGCCGCCTTAACACGTGCGGGAGAAAACGGCCATTCATAGCCTTTTCTGAAGATGGCTTCGAGTATGGCTTCGGGAGAATCGATATAGTCACCGAGGAATTCTTTAGCGTCACCGCCGTCCGCATCGGTGGAGATATAGCGGGGGATAACCTGCTGATAGCTGCCCGAAACGTTCCATCTGGGAGAAACGGAGGCAAGGCCGTACTGGCTCTCCGTCAGGTTTGCGCCGACGGCGCCGGCAGCAAAGGCAAGACCCAGAGCACAGGTCTGGCTCTCGGGGTAAACGGTGGATTCGTATATAGCAGAGGGGCCGCCCACGGCAAGGACAATATTTGCGGTTTCGAATATTGCGTATCCGTATTTATTATCAGGAGTGCACTCGGCCTCCGAAACGGCAACGGCTCCCGTAACGGCACCGTTTTCCGTGAGAAGCGATAGGATGCGGTATCCGTCGTAATAGGGGATATTTTTCGCATCCACTTCCCTTTCAAGCGCCTCCGTCATAAACTTTGACGTGAGAGGACCGCAGGAGGTGGCGCGGCCTGCCGTATCGTGGTCGGTACGGTATCCCGTATATTCGCCGTATTCGTCGTGGGGAAAAGGAACACCGATCGTGGTGAGTCTGTGGAATCCGCGAAGTGAGTTCACCGCCTCAACGAAGGCAAGGTCGCCGTGCATTGAGCCCGCTTCCGTCATATCCTCTGCCATTTTACGGGCGCTGTCGTTTGCCGCAAGCTTATAGTAGGTCTGCTTGTCGCTTCCCGTGTTGCGGGAGGTGCCCATATATCTGCCCTCTGTGACGATGCAGATGCGCTCCCGCGGAATGCCCGATTCAAAAAGCGCATAAGCGCAGCCGTAGCCTGCGGCGCCTGAGCCCACGACTATGGCGGAATACTCCCTGACGGGTATAATATTGCCGTCTACCGTTACTGTTTTATCGGGAAGCTTTGTGTTTTTGTTCATTTCGGGTCCCTCACACTATGAATATCACAGCGGCGATCGCCGCTTTATTTATGTATTTCAACGATTATACGGTTCAATTTTATCACAAATAGGTAAATATCACAATATCGGCGCGTTAATAATTATTTTTTTACGAAACACTTTCATTAATCGAAGAATTATGTTATTATATAAGATGTATATTTTTAGACTTTTACGAAATCACGACAATTTTATCATAGTCCGAAATAAAGTTATCACGCAAAATCCCTTTGGAGGCAAACATGGAATTCAACGAATTTTCTCTTCTTTATCCCGCAGGACTCGCATACACGGGCAAAACACCCAAGATCACGTCCGAAACCATCGAGCAGCTTGAGCTTGATCTTCTCTTTGATCTGAAAAACTCCACCCTTGAGGAGTATTTCTCCACGGTGCCTGAGGTCATCCGCTACCGCCAGGACGTTTTCTACGATATGCTTGAGTGCCCCGAGGTGGCAGAGACCCTTTCGAAGGTGACCCCGGTGCTTTTGGACATTGAAGAGCTTCGCCGCCTTGAATCGAGCCTCACCTCCGCCGGCAGCACAAACGCTCAGTCTTATCTTTTCTCCTTAACAGAGATCGAGCTTTACACCTCCTGCCTCACCATTATGAAAAAAGGCCTTGCAGGCTGCAAGGGCAGGCTGAAGAGCGAGGCGCTCTCCGCCCTGGCCGCAAAGATCGAGGAGCTCACCGAAAGCGAATACTATCAGAATCTCAATAAAAAGCTCAACGATCTGACCCAGCGCGTAAGAGACATCAAGAGCATCACCGTTGGCGTGAACCTTGATTCTCAGCTGCGTCCCGTTTATGCAGGCGTGCTTTCCATCAACTCCCGCCCCTTCAAGAGCGGCGAGGTGCTCGATAAGATCCTCCGCCTCAGCTTCAAATCTGACGAGGAGACCTGCATCGCACAGCTTTCCCCCTTCCTCAAGGGTCAGTCCGAAAACCAGCAGTATGCAACCACACATGCATTCTACGGTGCCATCAACGAGGTGTTCAAGAGCTCCGTTCATTCCTGGAAGCGTGTCGTTTCCGAATACGTTCTCGAAAACACCGATTTCCTTCTTAAGCTTCTGCCTGAAATGGAGTTCGTGGTCAAGAGCTCCAAGATCATAGCAAAGCTTGCAGAGCGCGGCGTGCCCCTTTGCCGCCCCGACGTTCGCCCCATGGAGGAAAAGGCCATTGCCTTCAAGGATCTTTATAATCCCGTTGTTGCACTCAGGATAGACGACGAGCTGGTGCCCAACGATCTCGTGTTCGACGAAAATGCAATGATCTATGTTCTCACCGGCCCCAACCGCGGCGGTAAGTCCGTTATTACCTGCGCCCTCGGTCAGGCAGTTGCATTCTGCATGCTCGGCCTCCCCGTTGCGGCTGTGGAAGCGACCATTTCCCCTGCGGACGGCATTTTCGCCCACTTCCCCACGGGAAGCGAGGACACCATCGACAAGGGACGTCTCGGCGAGGAATGCGCACGTCTTGAATCCATCTTCGACGACATCACCGAGCACAGCCTCGTGCTTCTCGACGAGTCTCTCTCCTCCACCGGCTCCTACGAGGCATCGTACATTGCCGCAGAGGTGCTCACCGGCTTTGCCGTTCTCGGCTGCCGCGCGCTCTTCTCCACTCACCTTCACGAGCTTGCCTCCAAGGTCGACGAGATCAACGCCGACTCCGCATCGCGCGGCGGTGTTAAGATAGACAATCTCGTTGCGGGCATTTTCGAGGGCAAGCGCAGCTTCAAGATCCTCCGCGCACGCCCCGACGGAAAGAGCTACGCACGTGACATCGCAGAAAAATACAATCTCTCCTTCGACCAGATCATGGCAAAGGTCAATAAGCAGTAATTACGGGAAAGGACCCACACTTATGAAAGAAATACTCAATCTCATAGAACACAATCCCAAGCTCACAAACGAACAGATCGCAGTTATGCTCGATAAAGAGGTGGGCGAGATCAAGGAAATGATCGAGACCTACGAGCGCGAGGGCGTTATCATCGGCTACAACACCGTTATCGACTGGGATAAGACCGACCGCGAATACGTTACCGCGTTTATCGAGATCAAGATCACCCCTCAGCGCGACCGCGGCTTTGACAAGATCGCGGAAAGAATCTACAAATATCCCGAGGTGAGAAACCTTTATCTTATGTCCGGCGGCTTTGACCTTGGATGCATGATCGAGGGCAAGACCATGAAGGAGGTCGCATACTTCGTTGCTCAGAAGCTTGCTCCCATCGAGGACGTTATCGCCACATCCACCCATTTCGTGCTCCGCAAATATAAGGGCAACGGCATGATCTACGGACCTATTTCCGAGGATATAAGAGGTAACGATTTTATATGAGACCCTATAGCGAACTTATCTCACATACCGTTGCGGGCATAGAGCCTTCCGGTATACGCAAGTTCTTCGACCTTCTCGACGATATGAAGGACGTTGTTGCGCTTACTGTCGGTCAGCCCGACTTCGTTACCCCCTGGCACGTCAGAGAGGCAGGCATATCCAGCCTTGAGGACGGCAAGACCTACTACACCTCCAACAGCGGCCTGCTCGAGCTTCGCCGCGAAATAAGCAGCTATCTTGCCCGCCGCTTCGACCTTCGTTACGACCCCAAAACCGAGGTGACCGTTACCGTTGGCGGAAGCGAAGGCATCGATGCCGCTATCAGAGCCGTGTGCAACCCCGGCGACGAGGTCATCGTTTGCTCTCCCTGCTTCGTGTGCTACGAGCCACTGGCAAAAATGGCAGGCGCAACGCCCGTCATTCTTGAAACAAAGCTCTGCGACAATTTCAAGCTCACCCCCGAAGCGCTCAAGGCAGCCATCACCGACAAAACGAAGATGCTCATCCTTCCCTTCCCGAACAATCCCACGGGCGCTATTATGACGAAGGAGGAGCTTGAAGAGATCGCCGAGGTCCTCCGCGGCACCGATATTTTCGTTCTCTCCGACGAGATATACGCAGAGCTCACCTATGGCAGACGCCATACCTCCATTGCCACCCTTCCCGGCATGAAGGAGCGCACGATCCTTGTTTCCGGCTTCTCAAAGGCATACGCAATGACAGGCTGGAGGCTCGGCTACGTTTGCGCCCCCGGGGAGATATCGGCGCAGATATTCAAAATACATCAGTATGCTATCATGTGCGCGCCCACAACGTCACAGTATGCGGCTATCGAGGCGCTTCGCCACGGCGATGACGACATCGACATGATGAAAAACGAATACAACCACCGCCGCCGCTTCCTTGTGGACGGACTTCGCAAGCTGGGCATCGAGTGCTTCATGCCCGAGGGTGCATTCTACGTTTGGCCCAACGTGGGCAAATTCGGAATGAAGAGCGAGGAATTCTGCGAGCGCCTTATGTATGAGGCAAGAGTTGCCATCGTTCCCGGCACCGCCTTCGGCGCCTGCGGCGAGGGATTTGCCCGCATATCCTATGCATATTCCGTGAAGCACATAACCACCGCTCTTGAAAAGATCGGTGAGTTCGTGAAGACACTTTGATATGAAAAACGAGGTTTACTGCTCCACGGGCGCCGTTATCGGCAGGATGACGGGCAACGACCATTCGGTGCTTCTCAAAAAGCTCCCCGACGTGTGCCGTGCCACTGGAATGGACGGCATCGAATACGTTGTGATGACGGCTGCATACGGAATGCTCGGCGAGATACGCCGCTCCATGGCAGCATCCGGGCTCAGATGCGCCGTGCTCCACGCAGACAAGAACATCGGTGTGCTGCTTTCCGCCTTGGGTGATGACAATGCCCGTGAGGCTATGCGCCTCTGGGACGTGAACTGTGCCCTTGCACGGGAATTCGGCACCGACCGCGTTGTGCTGCATCTGTGGGGCGCGGGAGAATCCGACACCAACTTTGCCCACAACGCTTCGTTTATGCCCGAGATAATGGACGTGGCAGACAGGCACGGTATCCGCGTGCTTATCGAAAACATCCCCTGCATAAAAAAGGACCCCCTCACAAGGCTCACGGAGCTTTCCGATTACGATTGCGATTTCGTTTATGACGTTCGCTTCGGCCAGCTTCACGGCCAGAATTATAAGACAGCCACAGGCGAGCTTATGAGATCGAAGAGATTCCGCCACGTTCATATAAGCGACTTTGGCGGAAGATACCGCGAATTTTCAAAGATACGCCCCATATATCACCCCTATGAAGGCACCGTTGACTTCGATATGGTGTTTTCCGAGCTTCGCCGCGCAGGATACGACGGATCATTTACCCTTGAATCTCCCGTGTTCTGCGATTATGGCCTCGACTTTGACAAGCTCGCCCGTACACTCACATGGCTCCGCCGAAAGGCAGATGAACTATCATCAGATGGAAACGATTAAACTGCAAAAATTTCTTGCGCTCTCGGGGCTTATGTCCCGAAGAGCCGCAGAAGCCGAGATCGCGGCAGGCAAGGTCACAGTTAACGGTATCACCGCAGCACTCGGCGACAGAGTCGACCCCGACTCCGACACCGTTATATATAATAACCGCACCGTCACCGTCAATGGGGCTCAGAAGACCTACATCATGCTTCACAAGCCTGCAGGTGTCGTCACCACCATGAAGGACGAGGAAGACCGCCGCTCCGTTGCAGATCTGACCGCGGACGTGCCTGCACGTGTGTACCCCGTGGGGCGGCTGGATATGTTCTCCGAGGGGCTGCTTATTATGACAGACGACGGCGACCTTTGCCAGGCGCTCTCCCATCCCCGCTCGGGAAAGGAAAAGGTGTACCGCGTCACCTTCCCCACCAATGTAAGCGATGAGCTGCTCCGAAAGCTTTCTTCGCCTATGACTATAACGGAGGCGAACGGCAAGCCATACAGACTCTCTCCCTGCCCTGTGCGTCTCATATCCCGTGAGGAAAAGAAAACGGAGATCGAAATGATCCTTCGCGAGGGCAGAAACAGACAGATACGCCGCATGTGCGAAAGCCTCGGGCTGAAGATATCGCGTCTTGTGCGGATCGCAGAGGGCGGTATCGAGCTTGGCTCCCTTCCCAAAGGAAAATGGCGCCGGCTTACAGAAGAGGAAATCAAACTTTTAACATCATATAAGGAACAGTAACCGTGGAAAAACTCTTAAAAAGAATCAATGAGCTTGCAAATAAGGCCAAGACCGTCGGTCTCACCGAGGAAGAGCTGAAGGAGCGCGATGCACTTCGTGCCGAGTATCTTCGCCTTTTCCGTCAGGGAATGCGCAATCAGCTTGAATCCATCACCCTCGTGGACGAAAACGGCAATACCCGCAAGCTTAAATCAAACAAAGAATGATATAAACCCTATCCTCACTCAGGAGATCTTTTATGGAAGACAACAACCGCAATAATTCCGGGGCACCGAATGGCAGCTACGGTTACGGACGGTCCGGAATTCCGCAGCAGCGGCAGATGCGCCCGCCTCAGCAGGGGCAGCAGCCCCCTCAGCAACATGAACACCCCTGGCGTATGCCTCAGCAGCCTATAGGCTCTGTAAGAGTGCCGCCCATGCCTCCCCGCGGGCAGCAAACGGCAGAGAGACAGCAGCCCATGCAGCAGCGGCAGCAGCCGCAGCAAGGTCAGCGCCCCCATCCGCAGGGGCAGCATCCGCAGCAGGGTCCGCGTCCGCAGGGCAAGCGCCCGCAGCAGCAAAGACCTTTGGCTCACCCCGGTGTTTCTCCGGTGCGCAAGGCGGCACCCGTTTCAAAAAGACCCCTTTCCGGTCAGCGACAGGGATATTCATACAATAACTACGGGCTCCGTCCCCGTCACCGCCGCCCCACTCCCTTCCTTTTGATACTCATCGTTTTTGCCATCATTCTGCTTATCGTTGTGTTCACAAGCAAGGGCTTCAGAAATCTTATCGATTCCATCGGCAGGGACGACACCGACACCGAATACGACACCGACAATGAAAACACCGGCAAGCCTGCCGAAAGCGGCACGGATGCAGCATCCGGCACGGAAGAGCCTCCCGAAACGGAGGACCCCGAGACAATGCCTCCTCCCGAGGATGACCTTTTCCTGATATTCATCGACCCCGGTCACGGCTTCGGTGATAGCGGTACATCCTCAGAGCTTCTGGGCGACGTGCTTGAAAAGGATATCACCCTCGATATCGCGAAAGAGGTGAACCGCATCCTTTCCGAATCCGGCTACAACGTTATGCTGACCCACGACGGAAACGAATTCCCCAAGGCACCTAACGATGACGGCGATGCTCTTTTCTACATAGACGAGCGCGTATCCTACGTTAATTCAAAGGGTGCGGACCTTTTCGTTTCCATCCACTGCGACTCCTTCCCCGATAACGACAGTGTTCGCGGCACGCGTATCTATTACTGCTCCGGCAACAAGCACAGCGAAGAATCCGCGAAGCTCGTTGACGGGCTTAAGGCAGCCATCGACAGCGAATACGCGTCATATAAGGAAGTCATTACTTACGGCCGTGAGATCGCAAACTCATATTACGTAACGGCATATACGGAATGTCCCTCCGCTCTTATCGAGGTTGGCTTCGTTACGAGCCCCAAGGATGCCGAAAAAATGCTTGACGATGAGTGGAAGCACAATATGGCTTACCTTATCGCAACAGCCGTTGCAGATTACGTTAACGCATTGAACGCCCCCGCTGAATCCGAATAATCTATTACTATACCGCCGCGGCGGTTATAAGGAGACCTTATGAATAATCTTCCCGAATACTTTGGCTCAATGGTGTTTGGCGACACGGTGATGAGATCCCGTCTTCCCTCTGACACCTATAAAGCCCTTAAAAAAACCATTTCCGACGGCACACCTCTCACCCTTGAGGTTGCAAACGTTGTTGCCTCCTCCATGAAATCCTGGGCGATCGAGCACGGCGTGACCCACTTCACGCATTGGTTCCAGCCCATGACGGGCATCACCGCCGAAAAGCACGATTCCTTCATCACCCCCGACGGCGCCGACAGAGCTATTATGAAGTTCTCCGGCAAGAATCTTATAAAGGGTGAGCCCGATGCCTCCAGCTTCCCCTCCGGCGGTCTTCGCGCCACCTTCGAGGCTCGCGGCTACACCGCCTGGGACCCCACATCCTACGCGTTTATAAAGGACGGCGTGCTCTGCATTCCCACTGCGTTCTGCTCCTATTCCGGCGCCGCGCTTGACAAAAAGACGCCTCTGCTCCGCTCCATGGAAGCCATTGAGCGTCAGTCTCTCCGCATTCTCCGCCTCTTTGGCGACACCACCGCAAAGCGCGTTACCGCCGAGGTTGGTGCCGAGCAGGAATACTTCCTCATCGACCGCGAAATGTATGATAAGCGCCCCGACCTTATGTTCACGGGACGAACCCTTTTCGGCGCGCGTCCTCCCAAGGGTCAGGAGCTTGAGGACCATTACTTCGGTGCCATCAAAAAGCGCGTTAAGGAGTTTATGACAGACCTTGACCGCGAGCTTTGGGCACTTGGCGTTTACGCAAAGACCGAGCACAACGAGGCGGCTCCCGGTCAGCACGAGCTTGCCGTCGTATACAGCACCGCAAACGTTGCCACCGATGCAAACCAGCTCATTATGGAGCGCATGAAGACCATCGCTTCCCGTCACGGGCTCGTTTGTCTCCTCCACGAAAAGCCCTTCTCTTACGTGAACGGCTCCGGTAAGCATAACAACTGGTCTCTTTCCACCGACACGGGCATCAGCCTTCTTAAGCCCGGTGCAACTCCCCGCGAAAACGCTCAGTTCCTTCTCTTCCTTTCTGCCGTTATCAAGGCTGTTGACGAGAATCAGGAGCTTTTACGCGCCTCCGTTGCTTCCGCTTCAAACGACCACCGCCTCGGCGGCGGCGAGGCACCGCCTGCGATCATCTCCATTTTCCTCGGAGACGAGCTTATGGATGTGCTCGATTCCATTGAAAACGAGACCTACTACGAGGACCACGAGAAAACTCAGATCGACATCGGCGTTTCTGTGCTCCCTCACTTCGCTAAGGACACCACCGACCGCAACCGCACGAGCCCCTTTGCATTCACGGGAAACAAGTTTGAATTCCGTATGCCCGGCTCATCCATGTCCGTTGCGGAGCCGAATATCGTGCTGAACACCATCGCCGCCGATGCACTTGCTCAGTTTGCAGACGAGCTTGAGGTCTCCCCCGACTTCACCGGCACTCTTAACAAGATCATCAAGGAGACAATAAAGAAGCACCGCCGCATCCTATTCAACGGAAACGGCTACGGCGAAGAATGGGCACGTGAGGCTGAAGCGCGCGGCCTTGCCAACATTGCCGCAACGCCCGATGCTCTTCCCGCACTTATCTCCGAAAAAACGGTGGCTCTTTACGACCGCCATCACGTTTTCTCTACTGAAGAGCTTCACTCCCGCTACGATATAATGCTTGAAAACTACTGCAAGACGGTGAACATCGAAGCGCTCACCCTCATCGATATGGTAAACAAGCACATTATCCCCTCCGTTCTCGCATACGAAAACGAGCTGGCTCTGACCTTCAACAACAAGACTGCCGCAGGCATCCCTGCCTCCAAGGCGGAAAAGGCACTTCTGACGAGGATCTCCTCCGCATCCGATGCTCTTTACGATAAGCTCCTCACCCTTACCAAGGTCACAGATGAAGCGAAGTCTGCATCCTTCGACAACGTGACTCTGGCCGAGGCATACAAGAGCCGCGTTCTTCCCGCAATGGCGGCTGTACGCGGAGAGCTGGACGCGCTTGAGCTGATCGTTTCGAAGAAATATTGGCCCTTCCCCTCCTACGACGATATTTTACATAGCGTTAAATAATATTGAAGCAAAAATCCTCCCCGACGCGATCTGTGACGGGAGGATTTTGCATTCTGATAATTTTTTTCATAGTACCCAACCTTCACCCGATATTTTGTGTTTTATTGGTGTAACCCAGAAAAACGGGATTCTGCGAAAGGAGAAGAAAAGATGACGGACTACAAAGACGAAGTGCTCGTTGAAATGACGCTTCTTGGCAACAACGGAGCATACGAGGAGCTCGTTATACGCCACGAAAAAGCCGTGAAAGGTACTGCCTATAAGGTTACGGGCAATGAATACTCCGCAGAGGACGCCTCTCAGGATGCGTTCGTTTCTGCCTGGATGCACCTTGACGCGCTCCGCGACAGAAGCCGCTTCGGTCCATGGGTGTGCTCTATAGCGAAAAACTGCGCGCGCAACGTTTATTCACACTATAAGAGCGCCATTCCCGACATCAGCCTTCATTTACTTGAGTATTCCGAGCTTTCCTCAGGAGAGGACGACGAGCTTTCCCTTCTTTTCAGCCGTTACGCCGAAAAGGAGCAAAGCGAAAAGCTTCACGCCGCTATCGAAGAGCTTTCGGAAAAGATACGCCGTGTCGTCACGCTCCATTATTTCGAAGGATATTCCGTTTCGGAAATTGCCGACATACTTTCCCTGCCGGCGGGAACGGTGAAATGGCGGCTTTCCGAGGGGAGACGACAACTACGGAAAGGATACGGTATTATGGAGAAAACATACGACGAAAACGAGGCTCTTGTGCGCCGCGTTATGCGGCAGGTGGAGGAGCTTAAGCTCTGGAGCTTCAAAAACGCCAAGACAGGCATCGAGGAAGTATACCGCGAGGTGCTGACAAACGTTGAAGCCCTGCCCGAATCAACGGAAAAGCACCGTGCGCTTTCTGACGTTTTACTGCGGGGATATTGGTGGGTGCCGGGCGAAAAAAGCGACGAGCTTTGGGAAAAGATCAAGGAGTCCGCGATTCTCAGCCACAACGACTACGTGATGCAGGAAATGGTATACCGCGAGCATAATGATATGTCGGGGGCTGAAAAGAGGGACTTCATGCTTAACACGCAGATCCCGTTTTTGGAGCGTGAGGGCTACGTCGGGTCCCTCGGTTACGTTTGGTTTTGGCTTGGACACGAGTATCTTATAGCAAAGGAATACGAAAATGCTCTTATGGCGTTTGAACGTGTAGTGGGAGTGCTTTCACCCTCAGACGTATACTACGCGAACGCCATAGCCGCGAAAAAAGGTCTCGAGATGGCGATGTCCCTTCCCGAGGGCGTGAATTATTTTGACAACGTGACAGGCGAGACCTACCGCTATATTGACGGCAAGCTTTATTTCTGGCAGCAGCCCGGTTACAGGCACAATAACGGAATAGATCCCGGTTGGGCGGAATATAACGGCAGCTTTTTCTGGCAGCTTCAGGTGTGCGACAGTCTGATCTACGATCCCGAAATGAAGGTGGGTGAGGTTCGTACGTCCTCCGACAAAAAAGGCACTCTCACTTATAAGGAATCGGGACTCACCGTTACCGTTCCTGCGGGAACCTTTGAAAACTGCTCACGCTACGTTATGGATGGCGACTACTACAGTCTGACCTTCGTTGATACCGTTATCGCTCCCGGCGTGGGTATCATCAGTCAGAAAGCAACGCGCTTTGGAGAAACTGACGCCTGGGAGCTTTCCTCGTATAAGCTTTGCGGCGGTGAAGGTGCCATTCCCTTTGCCAAGGGCAACCGATGGGAATACGAGCTTGTGTATACGGACTGTCACGTTGCCTTTGACACCCAAACAAACGTAATTGAAGTGACTTATGCCGGCGACGACCACGTTACCGTTTATAACCATCATTTCGTAACGGGTCTTCGTTATATAAACGATTGGACAGGTGCCATCTATCAGGCTACGGATAATTATTACGATTATGTAAACGATAAGATAGTAAACGTTGACGAGCATCTGAAGCGTGCGGCAGAGCTTGCCTCCACAAAGCGGGAAAAGCTCTATACCAAGCTTTTGACTAAGGTCATCAAAAGGCTTGAGGACACGGAATTTGACAATTCCAACGCCCCCGAGGCAGGCTACTTCAATTCGTTCCGCGTTTTGAACGTTGTTCCCAAGGATGGCGCTTTGACGCTTTATGACGACCAAATGAAATCTGCAGCTCTTTGGCGTATGCAGTATCGCGGCAGCGAGGTCTACAAGATACTGCATAATTGCCTTTACGACGTATTCACAGACGCTGTGGGATGTCTGTGGCGTGACGAATGGGTTCCAGGATACTCGGAAAAGCGCAATTATATTTATAATATTGGAGATTATCCCGTACACCTTGATTTCGACGTGCTTGACGACGAAACCGTCACTACGTCGGCAGGAACCTTTGAAAATTGCCGTCACATCATATCCGACCTTAAGGGGCTTCCCTGGGGCTGCGGCTACCGCGGAGAGAGGGTGGAATATTGGTTTGCGCCCGGTGTGGGCATGGTCAGGATGTCCCGACCTATCAATCCCGAAACGCCGAACGTTTGGGAGCTTACGGAATATGACGGCGTGGGCGAGGGCTACTTCCCCGTCTGCGACGGGTTGCGCCGCAAATATGCGCCCACATATATCGGTGATGGCTTCCACGCTTACGTGGAGTATTTCTTCATTGAGGATGAAGACGGACTGACCATCTATTCCGATCAGCTTGGCACTCAGGACCGCGACAAATTCGAAGAATTCAAGGCCGCCATCGCTGAAGAAAAGAAAGCGAAAGAGGAAGCTGAAAAAGCGATGGAAAATGAATAATACGGAAAAGATCCCCGGAGCCGAGCTTCGGGGATCTGCTTGTTCAATATGCATAACGCTTCCATTAAGTATTTGTCAAGATCGTCAATTTACATTTCTCGCGCGGTATGATAATATTATTTTGTAAATATTTAGTTTTTCCCGAAAACGGTGAAAGATTATCGAAGAAAAAGCGACATATATAGTGTAAGACAATAAGTGACCGCTCGCGGTCGAGGGAAAGGAGCAAACGTATGAAAGGATCGATCATTTTTATCGTTATATCAATCCTCGTTTTAAGCATAGTTTTATCATCTTGCAACGACAGCTTCGATGATGGCGCTTTAACTGATTCACTCTCCACCGAAACTGATAACGTTGAATCGGATTCGCAAACCGAAACAGAAACTGAGACAGAAACAAATACTGAAACTGAAACTGAAACCGAGACCGAGACCGAGACGGAAACCGATAGCGAGCCTGTTGACACAGAGACACCTCCCGAAGAAACTGCAGCCCCCGCAACTCTTCCCGAGACCATGCACCCTGATAAACTCGTTTGGCTTTGCACCGCTATCGTTACGGAGCTTGACGGAATCATACAGGAGATCGTGAAATACACCTATAATGAACACGGTGCTCTGACTTTGATAAATGTGATGGATCCATTCTATCTCGATTATAGGTGCGAGCTTGTGTATAATGAATACGTGGAATATTGGTCCGCGGGAGGAATTGCATACTCATCAAGACTTTGCGAACTTACAGACATCTTCGCTGAAGAAGGCGAAGAATTTGATTGGCATTTTGAAGACGGGAAGCTTGTGAGAAGCTCATCCATGAATGATGTGAGGCTCTTTACTTATTACACGTATGACGAGGACGGAAGACTTATATCCGAAATTGAGTACGAGTATCTTTCAGATACAGATATAAGTGAAAAAACGGAATATAAATATGACGATAACGGTAACCTCGTTGAAAAGATATACGTAAATAATGATATATACGTTGGTGGCACGACCGTTTTCACCTACACCTATAACGAAAAAGGTCAACTTATCAAAGAAACGGAATACCGAGAGGAAGAAGGACATACCATCAACTACGAATACACTTATTACGAGGACGGCAAGCTGCAAAGTATAATCACTTATTTTGCCGACAAAGTCGGAACAATTATATACGAATACGACAGTTATGGTAACGTTATTCTGAATAAGCACTCCGGTAACACGAACAAATACTCGTATGAATATAACAAAGACGGTCTTTTAACGAAGGTCGATCTTAAGAATTACTCCTATGATGACCGTGATTTTTTATATGATGAATACGGCAACCTTTGTAAGCATATAAGATATGGCGATTACGATCCCATTACCACTTATTACTATGCGCCATTCGTGCTTGATGACGTACAGCTTGCAAAGCTTCGTGATACCGAATCGGTATACAAAAAATACTGTAGCCATCTTGATTATTTGGTGTCTACCGATCATTACATTGTTACCGAAACTCAGTATAAATAAGTATTCTGCTCCCCGGCAAGTGTTTGTCGGGGAGTTTTTTGCGGCGACTTGACTCTCCACGCTTTTCGGAGTAAAATATTCTAAGCATAACTATAAAAAAGGCAGATTATTATGGCAAAGGCAAAAACCAACGCCCAGCGCATGCTTGACGCTGCGGGAATAAAATACGACACCGTGGAATACCAGGT
>JAZMZX010000086.1:0-20774 GCA_045586225.1 Eubacteriales bacterium | reverse complement strand
TGTTCCTTGTGAATCCAAAGAGCAAACAGCCCATATACGAGCAGCTGGTCGAGAATATCACAAATATGGTCCTTCGCGGAGTGCTGGCACCGAACGATCCTATCCCGAGCGTTCGTCAGCTTGCGTCTGAGCTCGGCATCAACCCAAACACCATCCATAAGGCCTACGCGGAGCTTGAGCGTCGGGGCATCATTTATTCCTCCACCGGCAGAGGCAGCTTTGTGTCCGACAACGTTCTCGACGTAAAAGATAAAAAGATCGCAGACGTGAAAGCGCAGCTTAGCGAGCTTATTAGCGAAGCGAAGGAGCTCGGCGCCGACAAAAACGAGATCGTCAGCTTGATTGACAGCCTGTGGGATCAATAACACAGTGGATCGGGAGAAAAAACTATGATTACAATTAACGAAATCACAAAAACCTTCGGCGACGTGAGAGCGCTCGCCAACGTTTCCACCGTTATCGGTGACGGCTCCATTTTCGGTCTCATCGGTTCAAACGGAAGCGGAAAATCAACACTTCTCCGCACAATATGCGGTATTTACAGAGCAGACTCGGGAAAGATCCTCTGCGACGGACAGGAGATATACGAAAACTACGAGCTTAAGCAGAAGATCGTTTATCTTTCCGACGAGCAGTATTTTGCACCTGCGGCAACTCTTGATGATATGCGCTCTCTTTACAAAAGCGTATACAGAGAGTTTGACGACGTAAGATACACCAAAATGACTGATCTTTTCGGGCTTGACCGCTCAAGAAAGATCAGCACCTTCTCAAAGGGTATGCAGAAGCAGTCTTCCCTGCTCCTCGGTATGTCTCTGCGTCCGAAATACCTGCTTTGCGACGAGACCTTCGACGGTATCGACCCTGTTATGCGTCAGCTTGTGCGCCGCATGATAGCAGAGGACGTTGCGGAATCCGGTCTCACAGCGGTAATATCCACTCATAATCTTCGTGAGCTTGATGACCTTACCGACCATATCGCCCTCATGCACAGAGGAAGTGTGGTGCTTGACCGCGAGCTTGACGATATGAAGCTTTCCATCCACAAGGCGCAGGTCGCCTATGCTGCGGAAGCACCCGACTTCGGAGGACTTGAAATAATCTCGCACCACTCAAGCGGCAAGCTTCACACAATAACCTGCCGCGGCAGCGAGCAGTATATAGAAGAAAGGCTGGCGGCAACGAAGCCTCTCTATTTTGAGATCCTGCCGCTGACGCTCGAAGAAATATTCATTTCGGAAATGGAGGATCTTGGATATGACAGCGACAAAGTTATCTCCTGAAAAAACGCCCATCGTTACGGCGGGATACGTTAAATATTCGATCAAGCGTGCCTGGGCTGTTGCGCTTCTCATTTTCATCGCTTTCTTTTTCCTCACCTCTGTGGCGACGATGATGCGTCTCGATACACGTGAGGAATACTACGATCGCTACAGTAATAACGGCACTGTTCCCTCTCTCATAACCGAAGAGGAGATCGAACAAAGAATTGAAAGAGAGATCAGCAGAGTTCTCAACGAGGTAGTTGCAGCCACAGGCGTCATCACAGTTTGTGCTGCGCTTTTTGCAGGCTGCTTCACCCTTTCGTTTTTGCATAATAAGGTGAGCGCAGGCTTCTTTCACAGCCTTCCCGAAAAACGCGTCGGACATTTCATAGCCGCGCTGAGTGCTTCCCTTGCCGTATACATCGTTCCGCTCCTTGCAAACACGCTCATACTTGCGGTGGTGTTCATGGTGCGCGGCTTATTCTACGGCTACGTTTTCGCGCTCATTGCCGAGCTTTTCATCGGTTCGCTCTTCTATTATACCGCCTTCCTTGCCATCGTGTTCTTTGCGGGCGTGCTGACCGGATCAACGGCTATCCACGTGCTTTTTTCCTGCTATATTCCCCTGGTGCTTCCCGTGATCTTCCTTTCTCTGACCATGCTTTTGGAGGTTGGAGTAAGCTATCTCTATTGCGATCCCTTCGATTGGCTGGTATCCCTCGGCGGATTTATAACCCCGATCGCGCGCTACATCATCCTCCTCGACGCAATGACGTCAATTGAGCCCGTTTCCTTTATCGGTTACCTGATATTCGACGTTTTCCTCACTGCTGCATTCTTGTATTTTGCATACCGCATATACGAAAAGCGCCCGATCGAGCGCGCAGGCACGCCCATCATTTATAAGCCCGTGGGCGAGGCTGTGAAGTATTCGGTCATGCTTCCCGCAGTTATCCTTGCAAGCAGGCTCTTTACGGAGCTTGGAGGCGGCGGCTTCTGGCTCGTATTCGGTGCCGTTACGGGAGCTGTGCTTTCGCTGATGCTCATGAACACCATCCTTGCCCGCTCGGCAAAGGCTATGTTTACGCATATGAAGGGATTTGCGGTGTTCTGCGGAGCCACACTTGCAGTTTATATCATTTTCGTGACCGGCATCTTTGGATATGCGGACTATCACGTTCCCTTCACGGATGAAATAAGCATCTCCGTTGACGGACACGAGGCGTACACTCTCAAGGGCGACGAGGCAAAAGCCCTCCGCAGCTACATGAAGGAGCTCAATCAAGGCATCCGCTCGGGCAAGATCACAAAGTATATCGAGTATCAGGATTTCGATCACGTTACCGTTTACGACGAGGACGGCATTCCCAAAACCGAGCCCATCAGCTATGAGCTCAACGAATACATTGCCAAGGGTGAGGACATGGTCCGCCGCGCAAGCATTTACGTTAACTATAAGGGGCTGTTCGGTCTCACGGCAGAATACCGCTATTATAACTTCCCTTATTCCGATGTGTCAGACGTGATCGCGCTTATAGCTACAAGCGAATCCTATAAGAATGAGATCGTCCCTGAGGGCTCTGCAATAACCTACCTGAACATTGATATGGTGTGCCCCTCCTCTGTTGTCGATAAGCTCGGTCTTTTTGATGAATACAAAAAGTACGACGCTGATCTTTCAGAGAATATCGGTAAGCTCGGCTACACTGTCCGTATCGATTTTAACGTTTACGGTGCAAATGACGTTAATGCGTTTTTGAAATCCAAGGAATACGAAAGCATCAACCGCGAATTTTGTTTATTCCTGCGCAACCGTTCAAGCGTTCTGACCACCGAGCCCTCTGTCGGCAGCTTCAGCTACGAGATCAATAATACCCCGAATGGCACTGCAAGAGGAATTGACGTTTCCGAAGGCTATTGGGGCTCCTCCCCTATCTATGCATCGGATGTGAAAGCACTTCTGAGCATCATCGATAAAGAGGGTGTCGGTATCGATTTGTACGTTCGCGATGAGTACAGCGGCCACGAGTTCAGCTTATATGCGTCGGACAGCAAGCTCACAGTGTTCAAGAGCTTGAAATCTGCGCTGTCTGCCTGCGCTCTTGACGATTATATCGACGATAAGGTGAATACGGTTGCTTCTGCCGTTATTATTGATCACAGCAAGGGTGAGGTAACTGTAGTGAGAAACAAGGCGATGCTTCGCGAGCTTCTCTCTGCTTCCACCGTTATCGACGGCAGTGCGATGATATCGTCCTTCGCAAAAACGGACAGTGACTACACAGTCCTTTACGTTGACGGCAACGACGCCTACTGGTCGACCGTTCCTGCTTATCTTTTCACCGACAGGATACCCGAATTTCTTAAATAATTGAATAACACCCCCGAAAAGCACCGATACTAATGAAAAACTGTGCTATTCGGGGGTGTTTTATGCTTTCAATATCGGCCGACCTTGAGAAAACCGTCCGCAGTATGGACGAGACCTTAAGGGTGGGCGAGAATTTCGACGTTATCAAGCGCGTGCTTTCGGTTGGCGGTCATCGTGCGTTTCTGTATTACATCGACGGGCTTATAAAGGGCGGCGAATTCCAGAAGCTTCTGATGCACCTCTGTTCCCTTTCTGATTTCGGCGACGGAAAGCCCGGCGCTGCCTCGCGATTTGCGGAAACCTATCTGCCCGACGTGGAGGTCGAGGTTACAAACGATCCCGAAAAGATCATCATTTCTGTTCTCGGTGGCTGCCCGGTTATGCTTTCCGACGGCTTTTCGGGCGATGCGATCACAGTGGATCTGCGCACGTATCCTGCGCGTGACACGCAGGACCCCGATAACGACCGTGTGATGCGCGGAGCACGTGACGGCTTTGTGGAAACGCTTATATTCAACACGGCCCTGATACGTCGCCGGATAAGAGACACGGGACTCATGATGAAATACTTCACAGTGGGCGAAAAATCGCGCACAGACGTTGTTATTGCATATATCGACGGAGTTGCCGACGGGAAATTCGTTGCCCGTTTATCAAAGGAGATCGCCGCCATAAAGACGGATGCTTTGCCTCTCGGTCACCAGTCGCTGACCGAGGCGCTTTGCAAAAGGCAATGGTATAATCCTTTTCCGAAGGTCAGGATGACGGAGCGCCCCGATGCCACGGCAGCTCATATCATCGAGGGCGGAGTTGCCGTGCTTGTGGACACCTCTCCCGAGGCAATACTCCTTCCCACCTCGGTATTTGATTTTCTCCAGGAAACGAACGATTTCTATTTTCCGCCCGGCACAGGCACGTATCTCAGAATTATGCGGATGATCATATTTGTTTCCACCATTTTCATCACGCCCGCCTGGTATCTGGCAATGATGCATGCGGATGCTTTGCCGGAGTGGCTTATGTTTCTCATACCGGAAGATTTGGGTGAGCTGCCGGTGATCGTTCAGCTGTTTTTATCGGAATTCGCTCTTGACGTGCTTAAGCTTGCTTCGCTGACGACTCCATCAACGATGTCCAATTCCCTTTCCATCATCGGAGGCTTGCTTTTGGGCGATTTTGCCGTTGCGGCAGGCTGGCTTATTCCGGAGGTGATATTTTATATGGCTTTCACGTCAATTGCGAATTTCACCCAATCAAATTACGAGCTTGGATATGCCTTCAAATATTTCAGAATGATCATCCTTTTTTTCACGGCTCTTTTCGGAATATACGGCTTTATCGGCGGTGTCACGGTTATATTGATCCTTGTGGTGTCGCTTCGGGGTGTTTGCGGAGTCAGCTATCTTTACCCGCTGTTCCCATGGAACAAGGATGCGATGATGAGGCTGCTCCTACGCAGAAGAAAATAAAAAATGCTTTGCGAAAGCAAAGCATTTTTCTTATTTTGCGGTCTTTTCAGCCTTTTTAAGCTTGTATATCTCCTCTGTTGCAAGCCCAAGCTTCGTAACGATGTTGGGCACAGAGGGATAGCAATAGAAGGAATCGTTGGTGGTGGAGATATCGAAGCAGTCTGCGCGCCGAACGTGAGGAAAATCGTACTCCACGTGGAGACTGTCCATTCCCTCGGGCTTTCTTTCAATGCGGTAGGGAGCGCCGTTATAGTGACCTTCGAGCACGAATCCGTTGATATCGTGGGTGACCCTTGCCTTCCCAAGATCGAAGAATTTCCAGCAGCGCGGCATGGAATATACGTCCACCGTGTCGGTATAGCAATACTCGCCGCGTTCTATCTCAGCGCGGACCATGGCTCTTTCCCATTCAAACCAATCGGGAGCATGTGAAAACTCCGTTTCACCGGAAAGTGCCTTGATCGTGCCTTCCTCCTCAAGCCTCCAGCGCTTGCCGCAGGCTGTGCAGAACAGCTCGGCACCCTCCGAATCCATTTTGAATTCCTCCCTGCAGTGAGGACACTGATAAAGGACCTTGTGAAACCCCTCTGCTCTGAAGGACTCGGTGATAAGGATGCTGTTTTCCTTTTGGTAGCGGTATTCGTCGTACTGCATCGCTTCGCGGATGGCAGCGTTTATCTCAGATACGGACATGCTCTCCACCTGCTCCTTAGTGAGCACGCAGGTCATCGTTGTGTGAAGGGGGACCTTTCTCTTCTTACGGAAATTCCAGAAGGGGGCGTGCAGATAGTTGCCGCGATGGATGATCACAACGAGCGGCACCTTAGCGCGCTTAACAAGCATGCCCAGTGTATCGGGCAAAAATGCCGTTGTGCCTATGGGCGAATATCTTGCCTCGGGATAAAGACAAAGGATGTCGCCCCGCTTCAGCACCGTATAGATGGATCTTACGAGCGGCAGGTCGCTTGTGAATTTTCTTGTGCAGATGGCTCCGATAAGCTCCATGAGCCACGGGCGGTACATATAGCCGTCGATGTTCACGACGTTATTGACGCCGTGAGGAAATGTCAGCATTGCGGTAAGCTCAAAGTCGATAAAGCTCATATGATTCGAGAAAAGCATATACGGCGGCTTGATGCCCTCCATATTGATCTTTTCAAGCTTTCTTTTTTTGCCTATGAGCATTATACGTGAAAGGATATATATGAGTCCCATCCAGAAAAAGTTCTGGCGCAGGGGCTTTTTGGCGGTGTTATACCGCTTGTTGTTTTTGTAGATAACGTCCATTCATTCACCTTCCGTTTCGTTGACGGCGGGAGCAAACACCGTCATGGAAACACCCGTGTCGTTAACGAGGATATCCTTTGGCAGACGGGACATAAGATAGGAAACGTAAATGTCTCCGCCGGCGCCCGAAAGGTTCGTGATCTGGATGAAATATACCACCCAGAACCAGGCGGGAGACGTGAAAAGGTTCAGCAGGGCGAGAACGATGCCCCAAATAACGATGGGGGCAAGTGCGATGATAACGTATTCGCGGCGGCAGTAGTATCCGTCGCTTCCTGCGTATGCGTACATTCCGGTGAAGCCGTATCGCACCTTAGCCGTGCAGTATCGCTTCATAAAGATGCCGTGAACGGCCTCGTGAAGGATGATATAGAGAACGCTTCCCAGGGCGATGGCACCGAATCTGAGGAAATAATCGTAAAGAGGCTCCATTTTGAAAAGCTCGCCTATCGGAACGATAAGGCAGCCGATAACGGCAAATAAAACGGCAATGCCTGTGGCGATAACGTTTACGGTAATAGCCTGTTTTTTGTTTTTCTGAAGATCTATCTTCATTATCTCCCGATAATTTTCGGGAAGCTTATCTGTGCTTTTCATACTTTTTGTTACCTTTGTCGAATTCCTGTTTTCTTTTGAAATACTGGTAATAGTAGCAAGGTATCATGCCGTTATAAAGCTTTTTCACCTTGTCGGCGCGGGATCCGTAGAAGCGTGAGAAATTCTCATTTGATGAGATGATGTATATCTGCCAGGAGTCGAGGGTGCGGAAATGCTCTCCCATTTTGCGGTAAAGCTCCTCTGCTTCTGCCTGCGAGAGCATTCTTTCGCCGTAAGGAGGATTGCACACGATGGTGCCGCGTCTGCCTTCGGTTTTGATCTCAAGGGCATTTCTTCGGAAAACCTTTATATTGTCCGCAACGCCTGCGCGGAATGCGTTAGCCTTCGTGAGCTCAACGCACTTTTCGTCAATGTCGGAGGCATATACCTCAAAGGGCGTTTTCACGATCATGTCGTTTGCCTCTTCCCTTGCGCGGGTCCAAACGGACCTTTCGATGAAGGGGAATCTCTCGGCGGCAAATCTGCGCTTGAGACCGGGGGCGCGATTCTGCATTCTCATTGCCGCCTCGATGGCAATGGTGCCGGAGCCGCACATGGGATCCCAGAACAGAACGTCCTCTCTGGGGCGTGAGATGTTGACAAGCTCAGCCGCAAGAGTTTCGCGGAGGGGAGCATCGTTTGATTCAGGGCGGTAGCCGCGCTTATGAAGGGTGGCGCCCGTTGTGTCTATCATCAGGTCTGCTCTGTCCTTGAAGATGAAAAACTCGATCTGATATAGCGTGCCCGTTTCGGGAAGCACAGTTGTTTTGTGAGCAGCCATAAGCCTGTCCGCAACGGCCTTGTTGATTATTTTCTGACAGTCGGGAATGGAATAAAGGGCGCTCTTGATGGAGTGGCCCTTAACGGGGAATCTGTCGTTTTTGCCGATGAAACGCTCCCAGCGAAGGGATTTGGTGCCCTCAAAAAGATCGTTGAAGGTGGATGCGTTAAAGGACCCCACGTGGAAAAGGATCCTTTCGGCATAGCGGGAGCGGATGTTTGCAACAGCAACTGCCGTTTCATCGCCCTCAAAGTAAACTCTGCCGTCGATGGTCTCGGTGCGCTTAAAGCCGAAGGAATCTATCTCCTCACCGAGAGAATGCTCAAGTCCGAAAAGGCATGTGGCAACGTAATTATATCTCATATAAAATCTCCGTAAAAAACAAAAGAGTGCAAATACCGTTGCGTTCAAAAATAATTGCGGGGTCTCAGCCCCGCAATTTAGTATATATTATTTTTCGTCTTATTTCAATCGCATAATAACAAATTATTGATTTTTTGAGCATATGATTATATAATTGTTCCGGTATCATTTGCCTTCAAGGCCGAGAATAAAGCCGTTTACGTCGGATGAGCAAACGTCACCGGCTACCACGCGGTTTTTATATACGAGAAGATTCGCGTATACGGTGCCCTCGTAATCCGGGTAGTTTGTGATAAGATACGTGTATCTTTTCATTTCACGGTTTCTGTATTTTGAAAGATCAAAGCCCTGAGCCCGCTGGATAGCATTGTAGTTTTTCATAATGCGGTCGAATTCCGCCGGAATCGTTACGTCCGCTTCCTCCTTAGGCTCCGATTCCACCTCCCATCCGAAGCTTTTCAGAAGCGCCACCCTTTCTTCGTTTGTTTTGACCTTGTCAAAGCTGACGGCGCTGACGGGTACGGAGGTCTCAACGTTTTCGGGCGGAGTGCCTGCTTCCACCGTGTTGCTGCCGCCCGGGGCCAGAGTGATTATCAGCACAAGCGTGGCCACAGCAACGCCGATGATGCCGAAAAATTTCAGTGTGTTTCCGTGTATCGAATAAATAAACATTGGCTACACTACCTTTCGTTTTTGTTAAATTATATTATTGGCTCCGTGTGGATATGCCTTACGCGGAGCACAAAGGAGAATATATGTTAAATTCTTTTGAAAAGCTCACAGAAAATTGCCCCTGCGGCAAAAAGCACAGCCTTGTGACAAAGGTCATCTATTCGGGCTCCGGCGCTCTTGATAAGCTCGCTCAGTTTGTTAAGGAGGAATATGAGAATAACGTCCTCGTGATCGCCGACGAGAATACGAAGGAATATGCCCTTCCCATCGTTTCTGCCCTTGATGCCGATATTTTCGTTTTACCCGGCACCGCTCACGCAAACGAGATCGAAACGGCAAAGCTTTCAGCTTATATCGGCACTCTTTCCGCCGTGCCCTCCGTTATGATAGCATGTGGCTCCGGCTCCCTTCACGACATTACCCGCTTCTGCGCATATGAAAAGTCCGTGCCCTTTATTTCATATCCCACGGCGGCAAGCGTCGACGGCTTTGTTTCCGGTGTTGCCGCAATGACTATGTACGGTCAGAAGCTCACGTATCCCTCTGCCGCTCCCGTTGCACTTTTTGCAGACCCCGATGTGTATTCCAAGGCTCCCATGAGGCTCACGGCATCAGGCGTTGGCGACGTTATCGGTAAGGTAACGGCGCTCTTCGACTGGAAGGTTGCGAATCTGCTTCTGGGCGAGCATCTTTGCCCCGAGATATACAGTCTTATGTCCGATGCTCTCGATGCCGTTATCGATGCTGCTAAAAACGAAAGCGTCACATCTGTTTCATTTGCCGAAAAGGTTATGAACGGCCTTATTCTTTCCGGTATCGCAATGCAGCTTCAAGGCAATTCCCGCCCTGCCTCGGGAGGTGAGCACCACATGTCTCATCTTTGGGAAATGCACGTTATAAACGAAGAAACCGAGGCACTCCACGGCGAAAAAGTGGGAGTGGGAACTGTTTTTGTGCTTGAGCATTATAAGAATGCTATCGACAAAATAAGAGATGAGCTTATAATTGACCTTGAAAAAGTGTTCGACGGCGAACGTGCGAAGGACGTATTCGGCAGCCTTGCTGAGGGAATCCTTAAAGAAAACCTTCCCGACGGCACCACCACTTCTTCGACGCTTTCAAAATTAGGCAAAAAGTCATTATCGGAGATCGCGGAAAAACTTTCCGAAATGATCGACAGACTTCCTTCCGCCGAGCTTATCCGCGGGCTTCTTGCCGGCTGCAGCGCGCCCGTGACACTTGCTGAAATAGGTCTTCCCGAGGGCGAAGACTTCGTGAAGAGATCTCTTCTCTACTCCCCCTTCGTCAGAAACAGACTCACCTTTGCAAAGGTGCTGTCGGCCGCTGAGCTTTCCCGATAATGAGCAGCTATTATCTGAAGATCGCTGTTTCTTCCGAAAACGAAGCTGATTCTTATGAACTGAAGCGCTGCCTTACAGAGCGCGGGATATTTTCTAGGGCTTTCAATAACAGAGAGGCCAGAAATATTCTTTCGGATACAGATCTTCTCATCAATATTGCCGATAGCTATACATCTTCCGCTGCAGCTCTTCTTTCTATGGCAGAAAAGAGAGCGCCGTCATTAGCAACGGTGATAGTCGCGGATCTTGACGTATATTCACGCTTCGCAAAGATGTCGTCGCAGAAATATACATTAGTCTTAAAAGACGGTTGTGTAACAGAATCGGTTTTTGATATTTTACCCTTGGATCATATGTATTCCGACAAAAACGGTATTGTGACCGATCTCAGAGATGGCTGCTACGTCCTATATCGTGGTGTACGGCTTTTTCTGACGCCGTCGGAGGCATTGATACTTCATTATCTGAACCGCTTCTGCGGTGGCAGTGCTTCTGCTGATGATATAGCCGGCTACGTGTGTGTTTCAAAAGCATCCGTACCCGTACTCATTAGCGGGATCAACAAAAAAGCAATAGCTGTGACCGGATGCCGTGCTGTATCACATAAGCGTGGCTGTGGCTACGTTATCATAAATAGCGAACAAAAGGAGTAATGCTTCGATGTTTACCAAGGAAGAGCTTAAAAATCAGATCCGAAACATGGGCATTGAGCCCGACGATACTGTCCTTATACATACTTCGCTGAAGGCCATAGGAGAAACAGAAAACGGCGCTGACGGTATTATCGATGCCTTCACAGAATACTTGTCAGAAGGACTTTTCCTCGTTCCTACGCATACCTGGGCAAACGTGAATCACAAAAATCCCGTTTACGATGCAAAAAGCACCGTGCCCTGCATCGGTGTGCTTCCCTGTGTCGCGGCTGCAAGAGAGGACGGTGTCAGGTCACTTCACCCCACTCACTCCGTGTGGGCAAAGGGCAAAAACGCAAAAGAGTTCGTCAAGGGTGAGGAAAATGCACACACGCCCTGCCCTCCGGGCTTTCTTTGGGATAAGCTTGCCGACGTTGGCGCGAAGATACTCCTTCTCGGCGTAAAAAACAACAGAAACACATTTATTCATTCCGTGGACGAACGCGTCGACCTTCAGGACAGACTTGCAAAGGAGCCCTTCCGCGTGACGATAATCGATGCTGAAGGAAATATTAAAGAAAGCTATCTTTACCCTCACCGCTGCTCGTGGACGAACGACGTTTCCATGAATTTTGTCAGATTTGAAAAGGCTTTTTCGGAAACGGGAGTTATGTCGCTCGGCACCTTCGGAAATGCGGAGGTAAGAATAATCGATGCTAAGAAATGCAGAGAAACCGTTGAGAGGATATACGGCAGAGTGAAGGGCGATATTTTCCTCGAATACGAAGAACTGCCGCCAGAGCTCTATCAATAATAAAGAAAAGCACTTATCGGCGATAAGTGCTTTTTTTTGATGTTATTAAAGGCTTTCACAAAGAAGCTTTACGATGCCGTACACCCTTGAGAAGGACTCAAGGTCGAGTGCTTCCTTGGTGGTGTGCTCTCCGATCGTAACGGCGCCCGTTGCGATTATATCCATGTCGGGCACGGCAAGCTTGATTATGCCACATTCAAGGCCTGCGTGGATGCCCATAACGGGAATATCCTTGCCCGTTACCTTGCGGTAGGCTTCAATATATGCGTCTCTTATGGGGGAATCCTTTTCGTATGCCCAGCCCTCGTAGCGGGAATCGGTGACAGCCTCAAAGCCGTAGCTTGCGGCGATATCATCGAGATCGGAGGCTATCTTATCAAGATCTTCGGATTCGGAGGAGCGGGAGGAAAGATGGAGGCAGAATTCTCCGTCGGCAAGGTCTACCACTGCATAATTCTGCGACGTTACCACCATTCCGATATCATCGTTATATTCGATGATGCCGTGAGGAAGTGCATCGGTGAGGCCGATAAAGCGCTCGGTGAAATCGGGGGTGGGGGCGTTTCCGTTAAAGTCAACAGCTTCCACGGTGAGTGCTGCGTCCTTATCTGCGGCGGTGAGTGTCTCTTTGATCTCGTTGAAGCGGGCTCTCATCGCTTTCTCTGCAAGCTCCGCATCTGAAGCTGTGATCTCAGCTGAGCATCTTGCGGGAATAGCGTTATCCTTGCTGCCTCCGCGGAGGGAAAGAACGATGCAGTCGGTGGCGGCTCTTGCGGCCTTTATAAGCTCAACGGTAATGAGATTTGCATTTCCCAGACCAAGGTGGATGTCAACGCCTGAATGACCGCCTGCAAGGCCGTTTACCGTGACAGCGAGAGCCTTACCGATATACTGCAAAGTCTTCGCCTTCGTCATAATGCGTGTGCGCATACCACCGGCGCAGGAAACAATGATCACTTCCCCGCCCGTGTCCAGATTGATCATGCGGCGTGCGGAAATACGGCTGTAATCGAATGTGGAGGCTCCAGTGAGACCTGTTTCCTCTTCGGTTGTGAAAAGACATTCGAGAGCAGGTGCTTTAAGCTCAGGCTCGGACAAAAGTGCCAGCATTGCGGCCACAGCAACGCCGTCGTCGGCACCGAGAGTCGTGCCGGTTGCCATAAGCATTCCGTCAACGAGACGGAGCTTCAGTCCGTCCTTCGCCATGTCGATGCCGCAGTCGGGCTCGAACTCGCAAACCATATCGGTGTGTCCCTGAAGGAGCACAGGTGCGTGGCTCTCAAAGCCTATGGCGGCAGCTCTCTTTACAAGCACATTATTATTCTTATCGCGGTATGATTCAAGGCCGTTATCTTTGGCAAAGCTCACGATGTAATCGGCAATGGCACCTTCGTTGCCGGAGCCGTGGGGGATGGCGCATATATCCTCAAAATAGTGGAAAAGCGCCTTCGGATCTTTATTTATGATATATTCCATACTGTTCTCCGATTATTGATGTTTTGTATATTTTATCATAACCGTGTTGCCGCTTCAAGAGTCGGCAAGAAATATTTGCCTGTGTTTTCTCGGGCACGATAATTTTATTTATCTTTTTAGTGACAAAATCTTTATGCTATGATATAATTAATAATCAGATAAACCCAATTAATTATTATTTATAACGGTATACAGACTTGAAGATTGAATTTAAGAGCTTTAAAAATTTACTCAAAAAGAAGATCACCCTTTCGGCTGTCATCCTTGCAGCAGGTGCCTCCGAGCGCTTCGGGGAGAATAAGATCGCATATAAGCTTGAAGGTCGCCCCGTTTACATCAGAACCATCGAGGCTTTTGAAGCATCGAAGAAGGTGGACGAGATCATCCTTGTCGTGAAGAAGGAGGAGGTTTCCTCCGTGGCTTCCATTGTTTCCGAATATGGCTTCACAAAGCTGAAAAAGGTGGTTGCAGGAGGCAGCACAAGGCAAGAGTCTGCCCTTCGCGGCTTTGAAGCGATTACGCCCGAGGCTGAATACGTTGCAATTCACGATGCAGCACGCTGCCTTATCACCCCTGAGATGATCGAATCCGTTTACCGTGCGGCGCGCATCGACAAAGCGGCAGCTGCAGCTCACAAAATGACCGACACCGTGAAATACGCCACCGCCGACGGCTACGTTGACCGCACTCTCGACAGAGATTACGTTTACACCGTCTCCACACCTCAAATATTCCTTGCGGATCTTTACCGCGCATCGGCGTATACCGCGCGCGAAGCGGGCTTTTCCGCAACGGACGACTGCATGCTCGCGGAGCGCCTTGGCTTCCCCGTTAAGCTTGTGGAGGTCGGAGCAGATAACATCAAGATCACATATAAAGACGACATTGCAAGGGCGCGGGAGATACTCATGCGCCGAAAGGAAGAAGAGTCGGCAGCAGCCGGCGGAAAAGGAAGGCTCTGATGCGTATTGGACACGGATACGACGTACACCGATTCGATGAATCGAGGCCTCTTGTGTTGGGCGGAGTTACAGTTCCTTCCTTCGCCGGGCTCAAGGGCCACTCCGATGCCGACGTGCTCACTCATGCAATAATGGATGCGCTTCTCGGTGCTGCAGGCCTTCGCGATATCGGATACTATTTCCCCCCGAGCGACGATAAATACAAGGGTGCAAAAAGCACAGACCTTGCAAAGCACGTTATAAAGCTTATCAATGAAGCCGGCTACAGTATCGTAAATATAGATTCAACGCTGATAGCGGAGGCTCCGAAGATGTCGCCTCATATCGAAGCAATGAGAGCATCCCTTGCCGAAGCCCTCGGCATCCACGTTTCTTTTGTGAACGTTAAGGCTACAACGGAGGAAGGTCTCGGCTTCACGGGTGAGCGGCTCGGAATCGCCGCCCACGCCGTTTGTCTGCTCGAGTCTATATAAAGCGCCGGCCTCACGGTCAAGCTTTGATACTTTCCTTTTTATTTACAGTTCCTACCGTAAAGCAGAGCGCGAGTTTCAGAAGCCCTCACGTTATATCATATGGCGGCGGTGGAATACTGTCACCGGGACAGCACTGACGGCTTTGGCTGCCCTCGCTTAGAAAAACCGCATTTCCCATCTTACGGGACCGACGAAAAGCATCTTTTCAAAACTTATTTGAAATTGAGGTATATTTATGACTTACATATCCCCCTCTATTTTGGCGGCTAATTTCACATCTCTCGGAGAGCAGGTCGCTGCAGCACGTGCCGGCGGTGCCGATATGATCCACGTTGACGTGATGGACGGTGTTTTCGTTCCCAACATAAGTGTGGGATTCCCCGTTATAAAGTCGCTGAGCGCTCAGTTCAGCATTTCACTCGACGTTCACCTCATGATCGTGAAGCCGGAGCGATATATCAAAACTGCCTGCGCCGCAGGTGCCGATATCCTCACGCTTCATATCGAAGAAATGGATGACCCCAAGCGTATACTCTGAGAAATAAGAAAATGCGGTGCTAAGCCCTCCATTGCCATAAAGCCGGGCACGCCGATCGAAACCGTTTTCCCTTATATAGAGGACGCGGATATGATCCTCGTTATGACGGTTGAGCCCGGATTCGGCGGCCAGAGCATTATGCCCGAAACCCTTGAAAAGGTGCGTGCACTTCGTGCCGAGACCGACAGTCGCGGTCTTACCGATTATAAGATCGAGGTGGACGGCGGCATTATGTACGATAACATCAGCGAGCTCACAGATGCCGGTGCAAACGTCATCGTAATGGGCAGTGCCGTTTTCGGTGAGCATGACGTTGCCGAGGCGGTGCGCAGGCTTAAAGCAAAGGCAGACGGACTTCCCTATCCCACGTTAACCGATGATGCATCCGAAGATAAAGATGCAGACGAGGAAGGCGAAGAAGAATAACGAAAGTAAAACTCCCCGACTTTTCAGTCGGGGAGCTTTTTTACTGTTATTTATTTTTTACAGGTTCAAGTGTGAAGTGGAACTCGCAGTACTTGCCGTAGTCACTCTTCACGTTGATGGTTTCGCCGTGTGCTTCAATGATCGTTTTGGCTATAAAGAGACCAAGCCCCATACCGGTCTTATCGAGACCGCGGCTCTTGTCGCTCTTATAGAATCTGTCGAACACGTACGGAATATCGGCTGCGGGAACGCCCTCTCCTTCATTATACACGCTGACGTGCACCTTTCTGCCCAGAGATGCAATCGATACCCTGTACTTTCCGTTGGGATAGGAGAACTTGATGCCGTTGTCGCAGATATTGTATAGTATCTGATAGATGGAGTCTCTGTCGGCGTTAACAAGGATGTTCTCTTCGCTGCAGATGAACTCAACGTCAAGATTCTTCTCCTCAATGCGCTTTTCCATAGAAATAATGATCTGCCTTGAAAGCTCGCATATATCGAACACGGTTCTGTTGAATTTGCGGTCGCCTGCCTGGATCTTCGTCAGGTCGAGAAGCGAATTGACAAGGCGCGAAAGTCTCTTTACCTCGGTGCTGATTATGGAGAGATAGTGCTCGTGCTTATCGGGAGGGATAGCTCCGTCGAGTATACTGTCCACAAATCCGGATATGGTCGTCATCGGCGTTCGCAGGTCGTGGGAAATGTTTGCGATAAAGGTGCTTCGCATCTCCTCAAGATTGGAAAGAGAGTTTGCCATATTGTTGAAGGCAGAGGCAAGCTCTGCCACCTCGTCACGCCCGTTTACGGGTATGCGGATATCGAAGTTGCCCGCGGCAAAGCTTTTTGCCGCAATACTCATATTCTTTATCGGGCTTATAACACGGTCGCTGATGAAATATACGGCGATGAGTGCTGCCAGCATGACCCAAAGGCTGGCCATTGTTGAGGTGTTGATAAGCGAATCGAGAAGCTCGTCTGTGTTTGAATCAGAGGAGCAGGTGAAAACGGCTCCGCGGATGGTGCGGTCGGAATAGTATATGGGGCGGCTGTAAACGTACGTGACGTTTGCAAAGATGCCCTCCTCTTCCGTGGAAACAAAGGAATACTCGCCGCGGCTCACCATATCCATTATTTCATTGCTGACGACGAAATGCGGAATGTTTTCATCGTCCTCGCCGGGGATCATCGGCACGTCCTCACCGGTTGAAAACAGAACTGTTCCGTCGTTGTCGGCGATTATGATGGACATGTCTCCCGAATATTCGAGCATCATATAAACGTTTCGGTTTATTGTGGTTCTGTAGCTTTTAACGTACTGCTTCAGCGTTCTGAAGCGGACGTTTTCCATTGCGTCCTGAACGTATGCGGCAACGGCATCGGCAGCGCGGGAAAGAGATTCCTGCTTCGACGTGTCGGAATAGCCGCCGATAAGGGTGGTGATTATGGAGATCTGCAGAATAAAGCTGATAATAATTATCAGCATGAATACCGTTATATACTTCGTGAAAAGCGATCGGAACATAGAGGGTGCCTCCCGTCCTTTTAGGGTGAATAAAGAGCGCGCGCGGACAGGGTCCGCGCGCTATCGGATCGTATTAGCTTACTGTAAAAGCTCAAATTTGTAGCCAACGCCCCAAACAGTCTTGAGTATCCATTTGTCGGATACGCCTTCAAGCTTTTCGCGGAGACGCTTTACGTGCACGTCGACCGTGCGGGAGTCGCCAAGGTAATCGAAGCCCCACACCTTATCGAGCAGCTGATCGCGGGTGAAAACGCGGTTGCAGTTGAGCGCGAGGAAATAAAGAAGCTCCAGCTCCTTGGGCGGAATATCAACAGCCTTGCCGCGAAGCTTAAGCTCGTACTTTTCAAGGCTTATCTCGATATTTTCAAATCTGATAACCTCGTTTGTGCTCTGGGTGTCATATGCGGAATATCTGCGGAGAACGGCTTTGACACGTGCGGAAAGCTCCTTCATATCAAAGGGCTTAACGACGAAATCGTCTGCTCCCAGCTCAAGACCGAGCACCTTATCGAAAACCTCACCCTTTGCGGTGATCATAATAATGGGCTTATTTGATATTTCTCTTATCTCGCGGCAAACCTGCCAGCCATCCTTCTTGGGAAGCATGATGTCGAGAAGCACCAGGTCGGGCTCGTACATTTTGAAGAAGCTGACGCCGTCTGCGCCGTCGTTTGCTGTCTTTACCTCGTAACCTTCGTTTTCAAAGTAAAGCCTTAAAAGATCGCATATATTAACATCGTCGTCAACGACGAGTATCTTGGTACCAATAGCCATCGGAATTCCCCTTTCGAGTTGTTACATAATATTATAGCACCAATAGTGCTCTTTGTAAACTGAATTTTCATTGAAACCGTAACGAATTCAGCGGCAAAAAGGAATATTGACGCAAAATGAAAAAAATATACTTGCACTATTCACGATTATATTCTATAATAACTGATTGAATGATTTATGTTCGCAATATGTTTTTTATGTGAATCTTTTCGATTTATTATGTTTTATAGCCGCAATTATGCGGCAGAACGGAGTTTTTTGTGAAATTAGGTATCGTGGGTCTTCCCAACGTAGGTAAAAGCACGCTCTTTAATGCACTCACCTCTGCGGGCGCAGAATCCGCAAACTATCCCTTCTGCACCATCGAGCCAAACGTGGGTGTCGTTGCTGTTCCCGACAGCCGCATGGACTGGCTTGCAGAGCTTTATAACCCCACTCTTTATACCCCTGCCGTTATCGAATTCGTTGATATTGCGGGTCTTGTGCGCGGTGCATCCCGTGGTGAAGGTCTCGGCAACAAGTTCCTTTCACACATCCGCGAATGTGATGCCATCATCCACGTTGTTCGCTGCTTCGAAAACGACGATATCATCCACGTTGAGGGCTCTGTTGACCCTGTGCGTGACCTTGATACTATTAATCTTGAGCTCATCTTCGCAGATATGGAAACACTCGAGCGCAGGATCGACCGCACGAAAAAGCTTATGAAGGGTGATAAATCTCTTGCTTCCGCCGTTGAATTCTACGAGCGCGCATATCAGCATCTTTCCGACGGAAAGACGATGCGCTCCATGGAAATGACCGACGACGAGCGCGAGCTTATGGCTGAGGTCTCCCTGCTTTCCGCAAAGCCCGTTATCTATGCCGCAAACCTTGACGAGGATTCCGTTGGCGGAAGCTACGTTGAGAATAAGGGCTACATCGAGCTTTCCCGTATTGCCGAGGCGGAGCATTCCGAGATCATTCCCGTCTGCGCTGAGATAGAAGCTGAGATCGCAGGCCTTGACAAGGAAGACAGAGCTATGTTCCTTGAGGATCTTGGTCTTACCGAAAGCGGTCTTGACAGACTCATCAAGAAAAGCTATTCTCTTCTCGGCCTTATCAGTTATCTGACGGCAGGTCCCAAGGAGGTTCGTGCGTGAACCATCACCCGCGGCACCAAGGCCCCTCAGGCTGCAGGCAAGATCCACTCCGATTTCGAACGCGGCTTCATCCGTGCCGAGGTCGTTGCATACGATGCTCTCCGTGAGTGCGGCACCATGAACGCGGCAAAGGAAAAGGGACTCGTCCGCAGCGAAGGCAAGGAATACGTTATGCAGGACGGCGACGTTGTCCTCTTCAGATTCAACGTTTGATAAATAACACACCCGAACCGTAACGGTTCGGGTGCTTTTTTATGAAAATATTCTGTTTATAAGCTCAGCAGTTTGCCTTGTCGCCACTTCAAAGTTCATCGCTCCTCCGTATATTTTTTCAAGCTCTCCGTGGACTTTACCGGCAGCTTTGAGGGTGCTGACAGCTTCGCCTATAAGGCTCTCTCTTATTTTTGCCGAAAACCTGAGCTTCCCTCTTATCATCGATAAAGCCTCAGGATCGGTAAAACGTTTGCTGTTGACAAAAGCATCGCAGTCTTTTTCATTTTCCCGATCGCGCTCGATGATAACGGACATATCGGCAGCGGAAAATAAAAGCGCATCAACGTTTTCGGGAGATAGAGCATTCGGAATGATCGTCAGAGGCGTATCCGCCGAAATCGCTGTTCTGCATAGCTCGTTCATAAAATGGACTCCTGCGCCGTAATGATAGCCGACCTTTATAATATGTGACGATACTCTTTCCGGTGTATCCAGTGCTACGGCGCCAGCTGTGCTGTATGCGGCGGCGAAGCGCCTTTCGTGGCGCCCCTTGACCTTTGATCCCGCTGTGATTCTTGATAACATTCTTTTTACAATAGACTTTAACTTATTTTCGTCAATAGCTGAGCTTATTCCGTATATAACGTCGTCGTCCGCGGCACCTGCAGCCGACAGAAATCGGTATGCGCGTTCATATTCCTTTGATTTCTGAGCATTCAGCACCTCGATCTTATGCCGATGTCTGTATAGCTCTTCGCTGTTCCAGCCTTCCCCAAGATTAACGATCTCGCCTGATACGCCCGGCAGCAAGGGCTCCCTCGAATGGGGTGATGTACCGTCGATGACAGATATGCCGAGAGACGGTATCCGCACGCCGTCGAGAGATGAAGGGTCTGTTGAGCAGAGGAATAACTCTGCCGCAAGCCCCTCATTTTCTGCTCTTTTTGCTACTGCTTTCAGAAGCGTGCTCTTTCCTGTGCCGGGACCGCCCTTTAATATGTATACTTTTTTATGGTCCTTTTCGTTGAATATTTCTCCGTAAAGTGAGAAAAAGCCTCGCTTTCCGTTTGCAGAGGCAAAATATACAGGAGTGTTTTTATTTGTGGAAGAGCTTGTGTTCAATTACGGATACCGTCCCTTCGATAGAGGCTATTTGCGGCAGCTTAATTGCCTTCGCGTTTCTATCAGTTTATGCGTACCCGTGGATTTTGACATGATTCGGCGGCGAATATATTGTGCAAATCAAAAATATTTAAAAAAAGCACTTTACAAACCGAGGAGGATGTAGTATAATATCAAGGCTCGCAAGAAAGCGGGCGGCAAAATATGCGGGTATGGCGGAATCGGCAGACGCGCTAGATTCAGGTTCTAGTGGGGGCAACTCCGTGAAGGTTCAAGTCCTTTTACCCGCATTTAAAACTCCGAGCTTCGGCTTGGAGTTTTTTGTTTGCGCCTGATGAAAATAATTATTGAATAATCATTCACAAATGCATTTACATATGTTAAAATGCAAGTGTGGACGTGATCTGTAGAAGTCCGTCCTGCTTAATAAAATAAAAGTCAAAGGAGTCTACACCATGGGAAAGATAACATTTATGGGTGCAGGCAGCACTGTATTTGCTAAAAACGTGCT
>JAZMZX010000085.1:0-7313 GCA_045586225.1 Eubacteriales bacterium | reverse complement strand
TCCATACAAACGTCCTTGCAGTTGTTTGCGGTAAGCCACTCGGCACAAAAGCGGAGATCTTTTGTGAATGTAGAAAAGCGTTTGCTTTTGTAGGTGGTAACACCTTGCTCATTGGTGGAAGCAATACAGGCATAGACGAATGATTTGTGGACATCCATTCCACAGCAGATTGGGTAAACAATTTTAAGCATAAACACATCCCCTCAAAAAGCATTTGAGAAAGCAGACAGGGACTGAATGCTCACTGAAAGATTGAAGTAATGTCTCTCCAAAGATAAGTTTACAGGGTTCTATGCCCTACTCATTTGTGCTTGAAAGAGCATTCGACACACATAAATATTCGGCTGGCGAAATGCCATGCTACTCACCTTCACGTGCTGTGTAGTGTGTCTGCTTTCCCAAGTAATATTTTAACACATATTCTTGAATGCTGCGTGACGCACTCGGATTTCATATCCATTTTGTGCCTTGGAGCGCAGCGGAAAGGAATGGTCGTAAATATGAGAAAAGTAATTGTTCTGTTTTTAATTATAAGTATAATTACAGCTATGATCGTAACTGTCTTTGCTGACGTTGGAATGGAAGAAAACAGCTCTGTAATCGCCGGCGAAATATGTGAAATCGTTACGGAAAAAATAACTGACGACCCATTGTTCGAAGAAATATATGGGCTTGCAGATGAGATTGCGGGAAACCTGAATGATCTTATAGGAATTGAAGGTGCTGTTTCTGTCGAGGACATTGTTTTTGAGGGGGCTGATAAGGTTTATTCAGGACTCTTGAAAAAGCTTTCTTATGCTCCGGAAAACTATAAAGAAATTATAGCCGAGGCTTCATATTCGTGGACGGTGTATACAGAATATAATGGTATTACATATGCCACAGTTCTGAGGCTGAGCAATGAAGGTCAATATCGTATTTCAAGCACTTCTGTCAGCGTTGAAAATAAATTCACACAGATGATAGAAGGCTTGTCTCAATACGGATTTAAAGGTGAGATATACAATTCATCCGCTTTTGTTGGATGCCCGGCGGTCATTATAGTCAACGATGAGGAAGTATTCGTTAAGTATTATGATCCTGAAATAGCGAAGGAAAACGGAATTGAGGTGGATGACGGTGTTGTGCCGCTTTCAAAAGTGGCAATGGCACACGTGGCTTTTGCGGAACGATCAGCTGATACTGACGAAAATGGAGAAACACTCATGGGTGGCAACGGTACTAATAGAGAGTTCTCGTATAAGGTGATCAACATAGCCGTTTCTGTTGCAGCAATATCTATACTATGTCTTATTACTTTGTTCATCACCCGAAAAAGGACAAAAACGTAAGCTTCATAACAAAAAATCCGCTCAAATGAGCGGATTTTTTGTTGCCGTGATGGGGGAGATTATGCTAAAATCAAAAATAGATAATATACACCGAAAAGAGGTGCGGTTATGAACGATTTCAGGACTCATTACGACGTTTTGTCGGAGTTTTCCAAAAAGATACAGGGGCGCGTGACGACCTATACCGTTCCCGAGGCGGAGAGCGGCGCGGGACGCATCCCCTACGGCTTTGATTTTATCGACACGTCCTCTGCCGACGTTTACGGCTGGTACGGCTTCCTTTTCACCGTTTCGACGGAAGGGGAGGCGGAGGTAAAGGTGACGGCAACCCTCGGCGACGGTGTTTCCGTGTCGTCGAGGCTGCATCTTCCCGAAAAAGGGGAGCACAGCTTCGACTGCCGCCTTTGCGACTTTGACCTTGAAGCCGCAAGGCCCCACCTCTGGCATAGGCTCCGCTCGCTTTCCGTTGAAACGGAGGGTGAGGTCCTGCGCTGCCGTCTTGTCCGCGGTAAGCGGATAGCGGTCATTTGTGACGTGCGCGGCAGGTCAGGTGACGTGGGCGAGGAGCTTACGTACACGGCGAAAGTGTATAACTGCACGGACGCCACCGTGTCCGTTTCCGCGGAGCAGACCTACGAGGGCTGGGAATCCCTTATCCTCGGCATCGCCCCCGAAAGAGTTACGCTGCCGCCTTACGGAGAGGGAGAATTTACCCTCACGGGCAGGATACACGATTATATGGTCCCCGGCACCCACGAAAAGGACACAGTCCGCTTCACCCCCTCGGGCGACGGCGCCGCCGCTGTGACGCTGTACCTTTATTCCATGCGCAGTCTGCCTCATCCCATGATATACCACACGGCAGAAGAGTGGGATGAAACGGCGGCAAAGATCAGAAAATACGAAAAATTCCACCCTGAATTTGAGCGGATGAAGGGCATCGCAGCCAGGTGGGAGCCCCAGCCGCCCCTTCCTCTTGAGGAGAGAGGCTACTGCTACGACACAAGAGTTGAGGAGCCGGTGGTGTTCTCCGCGTATATGTACGCCCTCACCAAGGAGGAGCGCTACGCCGAAAAGGTGGCAAGATTCCTCGGCTACTATTCCAATACCGAAAACGGCTATCCCGTGAAAAAGAAGGGCTGCAGCCAAAGCTACGTGCAGGAGGGGCATTTCACCGCCCACATAATGCTGGCATTCGACATAATTTATAATTCGCCGTCCCTTAGAGAAGAGGTGAAGGAGCGCATGCGCCTCTGCTGCCGCATTTATAACGAGATACTGGATTATAACCTTGCCTCGGGACACATTTCAAACTGGGTGCTCTCCGAGCTGACGGGAGCCCTCTACTGCTCCGTTATGCTTGGCGATTACGAGCGCATCGACCGCTTCGTTTTCGGAAAGACCGGCATAATCGAGCAGCTTCGCTACGGCGCTCTTGACGACGGTTGGTGGTATGAATGCTCTATTTCATATAACACATGGGTGGCATCCCTTATGCTTCACACCGCCCACCTTATGCGCCGCTACGGGATCGACCTTGTGAACGCATCATTCCCCATTCCGTATAATAAAGAGGTCCGCGCCTCACATCCGTCCCGTCCCGTGGAGATACGGCACGGAATGGTGAACCAAAAGTGGGGCGGCATCCGACGGGGCAGCATTCGCATAAAGGATCTTTTCGATGCCCCCATCCGCTTCGTTGACTACAGAGGCATAATGTTCGGCGTCAACGATTCCGCAGAAAAAAGGATCACAGGCGCGCATCTTTTCTCCACCTACGACCTTGCGTACCGTTATTACGGCGACCCCGCATACCTTGCCATAATAAAAAACGATCCTGTGGCAGACCCGATATTTGGCATCGGCGAGCTTCCCGAAGGAGAAAAGGGAAGCGAGCCCTACCGCGAGTCTGCGTATTCCGATAACATCGGTCTGCTTATGCTTCGCTCACGCTGCCGCGACCGCGAGGCGAAGGATGAGATACAGGCTGTGCTTCGCTACGGATCACACGGCTTTGCACATGGACATTTCGACCGCACCGAGCTTCTTTCCCTGATGCGAAGCGGCATCAGCGTTTATAATCCCGAGCAGATATGGTGGGGCTACGGTCATCTGATGTATAAATTCTACGTTCAGTCTTCAGCAACGAAGAATATGGTAACGGTGGACGGCAAGATGCAGCTTCCCGCCGACTCGAAGCGCACCCTCTTTTCCGTCGGCGAGGGCTTGTCGGCAGGCGGCGTTGAGACCACCGCCCCCTGGGGCTATCCCCCCTTCGGCGGTATGAAGTACGACACCGGCAGGCCCCTTCCCCGGCAAGTGGAATATAACGTGGCAGACCTGCCCTCCCTCGATGCGGCTCCCCACGGCGAGATAACGGCGCTGACTGAGCCCATCCGTCAGGCACGGGTGATGGCGGTGACGGACGATTACGTTGCCGTTTTCGACAGCATGGAGGGCTCCGCTCACCACAGCTACGACTGCCTCTGGCAGCTTGGCACCGTGTTGAGCATCACCTCGGACGGAAAGCTTACCTATAAGGAGCACAGAGGGCAGAAAACGGAGGACGTGCGCTCTGACGCACAGTTTATAACGAACTGCCGCGTTTACGAAAATGAAGGCACCGTGAAGGCCACCTTCGGAATGAAGTCCGGCGAGGGCTTCGACAAAAGAGGAAGCGTTTTCTATAACCCCGAAAACGGCGAGCTTTTCACCGACGTATATACTCCGTGGCCGAAAAAGAGCACAGTTACCGCCGGCTTCATCGCCGCGGATATGGGAGTCCGCATTCCCTACGATATGAAGATATACTCCGGCGGCGAGGAGCGCCACTTCCACCACGCAAACGCGTGGATACTGGGCACCCGCAAGCTGGATGTGAAGCTCACGGGCGACGACGTGACTCTTGAGATAAACAATCTGCCCGTTTACAACGAGCAGCTTTATCCCTTCCCCTCGTCTCAGGGGCTCTTCCTTGCAGACGCACACGTTATATACGACGACGGGGAGCGCGTGTCTGTTACGGAGATGGGCATGGAAAGAGAAAATATCGACGAAGGCTATGGCGTCGGAAAGGACCAGCTTGGCGGCGAGGTGCTTATCACCGGCAAGGTCTACGCGGATGCGATATCCGTCAGCCCGACAGATCACGGAAGGCTCGGCGTGCTGAGGATAGACGCAAAGCGTGAGGGCAAGCGCCCCATCCGCTTCACGGCGGTGGTTGGTGCCTGCGCCTTCCCCGGCGACAAATCCCAGCGCCGCACCACCTACGGCGTGTGCACGGAGGGCGAAAATGCAAGGTTCATCACAGTGCTTGAGCCCAGAAGCGGCGAGCCGAGGGTGGTGTCTGTGACGGCGGCCGACGAAAACACGGTCAAGGTCACCCTCAAGGGAGGGAAAACTCAAGTTATATCGGTGAGCGGCATCGAGGACGGCACACCGAAGGTGACGCTGACGGAGGAATAAACAAAAAAAGAACCCGGGATGCCGGGTTCTTTTAATTTGGGATCATTTCTTATTCTTTTTGTCGGTGATGCGCTCTATGAGCTTGATGATCTCCATAACGGGGATGATGGAAACCGCAAGGCCAACAGCAACAGCATACTCAGCCGCGGATATAGGCTCAAACTTGAATGCAACCTGAAGAACGGGAACGTAAATAATTGCCGTGGTGAGGATGAGCGAGAGCGCCATTGCTCCGATGAGCCACAGGTTGTCTGCCTTCATTGCGAAGATGGAACCTCTGCGGGAGCGCATATTGTAGGAATGGAAGATCTCAACGAGGGAGAGGGTGAGGAACGCCATTGTCATTCCGTCGTGGCTGTTTGCGATCTCCCACTTGCCGGATTCAATAAAGTGACCGACAAAATAGGAAACGAGAGTGAGCACCGTAACGAGGACGCCCTGAATTGCTACGTCGAAGCCGAGACCGCCTGCAAAGATGCCTTCGTCGGACTTACGGGGCTTCTGCCGCATGATGTTGCGCTCGCTCTTTTCCATACCGAGAGCAAGAGCGGGGAAGCAGTCTGTCACAAGGTTGATCCAAAGCAGATGAACGGGCTCGAGAATGGTGAAGCCGAGAAGCGTTGCCATGAAAATGGAGAGCACCTCTGCAAGGTTGGAGGAGAGAAGAAACTGGATAGCCTTACGGATGTTTGCGTATATGCGGCGGCCTTCCTCAACGGCGGAAACGATGGTGGCGAAGTTGTCGTCTGCGAGAACCATGTCTGCAACGTTCTTCGTTACGTCGGTGCCGGTGATGCCCATGCCAACGCCGATGTCGGCGCTCTTGATGGAGGGGGCGTCGTTTACGCCGTCGCCCGTCATAGCGGTGATGTAGCCCTTTTCGCGCCATGCCTTGACGATGCGCACCTTGTGCTCAGGCTGAACGCGTGCATAAACGGAATACTTTTCCACGGTGGCCAGAAGCTCCTCGTCGGAGATGCCGTTCAGGTCGGCTCCGGTGAGCGCTTCGTCTGCGGAATTGATGATGCCAAGCTGACGTGCGATAGCAACGGCGGTATCCTTATGGTCGCCCGTGATCATAATGGGGCGGATGCCTGCGGTGCGGCACTCCTCGATAGCATCCTTGACCTCGGGACGGATGGGGTCGATCATGCCTGCAAGGCCGAGGAACGTGAGATTCGTTTCCATGCTCTCAGGCTCGTAGGATTCGGGCGCGGAGGTGTAGTCGCGGTATGCGGCTGCGAGAACGCGGAGTGCCTGATCTGCAAAGCTCTTGTTTGCACGGCGGAGTTCCTCGCGGATGTCGTCTGTGAGCTCGATCACTTCTCCCCCGCGGAGAATGTGCGTGCAGCGACCGATAACAACGTCGGGCGCGCCCGTGGTGTGCTGGATAAATCTGTCACCGTCGCTGTGAACGGTGGTCATAAGCTTGCGCTGAGAATCAAAGGGGATCTCGCCCACTCTGGGATACTTGGCCTCAAGCTCATACTTGGGAAGACCGACTCTGAGAGCAAAATCAACGACGGCGGTCTGGGTGGGGTCACCCTCGGAGTGCTCGGCGCCGGGAGCCAGAGTGGCATCGGTGCAGAGAGCGAAGGAGGTGGCGGTAAGCTCTTCGCTTTCGCCGTAGGAGTCTACGACCGTCATCTTGTTCTGAGTGAGCGTACCGGTCTTATCGGAGCAGATGACCTGAGTGCAGCCCAAAGTTTCAACGGCGGTGAGCTTACGGATAACGGCGTTTCTCTTGGACATATTTGTAACGCCAATGGAGAGCACGATGGTAACGACTGCTGCGAGACCCTCGGGGATAGCGGCAACCGCAAGGCTGACGGCTACCATAAAGGTATCGAGCATGTTTTCACCGGAGAAGTCTCCGTTTCTTGCGAGATTGAAAACGAAAATGAATGCGCAGATACCCACGACAACGAAGCTGAGTATCTTGCTGAGCTGGTTGAGTTTTATCTGGAGAGGAGTTTCCTCGTCCTTTGCCTGAGTGAGGGCGTCAGCGATCTTGCCCATTTCGGTGTCCATGCCCGTTGCAACGACGACAGCCTTGCCGCGTCCGTAAACAACGGTGGAGCCCATGTAGACCATGTTCTTTCTGTCGCCGAGGGAAACGTCGCCGTTTTCCTTGGGCTCGAGTCTGTCGGCGGTCTTGGTAACGGGAACGCTTTCACCGGTGAGAGCCGCTTCCTCCACCTTCATGGTGGCAACCTCGATGAGACGTGCGTCAGCGGGAACTGCATCGCCTGCTTCGAGAACGATGATGTCGCCGGGAACAAGGTCCTCGCTCCTGATGACGGCAAGCTTGCCGTCGCGGATGACCTTTGACGTTGCCGCGGCTATTTCCTGAAGGGCTGCAATTGCTTTTTCAGCCTTGCTTTCCTGAACGACGCCGAGAACGGCATTGATGATGACGACTGCAAGAATGATGATAACGTCTGCAAAGGATTCGTTTGCGTATACGGCGGTGATGCCGGAGATAACGGCGGCAACGATGAGGATGATGATCATCGG
>JAZMZX010000084.1:0-8111 GCA_045586225.1 Eubacteriales bacterium | reverse complement strand
ATGAGAACGGTGTCGAAGGGCGCCTGACCCGTGTACTCAAGGGCGGAGAATATCATTCTCGATACCCAGAAGGTGATGATATCGTAGCCGGTAACGAGAGTGTTCGTGGGATAGAAACGACGCAGATCAGCGGTGTCTTCGGGCCAGCCGAGAGTTGAGAAGGGCCAGAGCGCGGAGGAGAACCATGTGTCGAGCGTGTCGGGATCCTGCTCCATCTTCTTGCCGCACTTGGGACAGATAGCGCTGTCTTCCTTGGTGACGATCATTTCACCGCAGTCGGGGCAATAGAATGCGGGGATCCTGTGACCCCACCAGAGCTGACGGGAGATACACCAGTCCTGAGTATTCTCCATCCAGTTATAGTAGAGCTTTTCAAAGCGCTCGGGAATGAACTTTGTTTCGCCGCGGCGAACGGAATCCACAGCGGGCTTTGCCAGAGGCTCCATCTTAACAAACCACTGAAGGCTTATCATGGGCTCGATGGTGGTGCCGCAGCGGTAGCAGGTGCCGACCTCGTGGGAAAGATCCTCGATCTCTGCCAAAAATCCGCCGGCACGAAGATCCTCAACGATAGCCTTGCGTGCCTCGTAGCGGTCCATGCCTGCATACTTGGGGTAGTTTTCCGTGATCTTCGCGTCGTCGGTGAGAACGACCTCCATGGGAAGATGGCAGCGTCTGCCTACCTCAAAGTCGTTGGGGTCGTGGGCAGGGGTGATCTTAACGCAGCCCGTACCCTTGTCAAGCTGTGCGTGCTCATCGGCAACGATGGGTATACGTCTGCCAACGAGAGGAAGCACGCAGTACTTGCCTATCATATCCTTGTATCTTTCGTCCGCAGGGTTAACGGCAACTGCAGTATCGCCGAGAAGCGTTTCGGGACGTGTGGTGGCAACCTCAACGTATCCGCCGCCGCCAACCAAGGGATAGCGGATGTGCCAGAAATGGCCTGCCTGATCCTGATAATCAACCTCTGCATTGGAGATGGAGGTCTTGCAGTGAGGGCACCAGTTTATGATGCGCTCGCCGCGGTAGATGAGTCCCTTTTCATAAAGGCGGACGAAAACCTCACGAACGGCGCGGGAGCAGCCCTCGTCGAGAGTGAAGCGCTCGCGGCTCCAGTCGCAGGAGGAGCCCAGCTTCTTCAGCTGAGAAATGATGCGGGAGCCGTACTTATCCTTCCAGTCCCATGCGCGGCGGAGGAATTCCTCACGGCCGATATCCTCCTTGGTGATGCCCTCCTTGCGCATAGCCTCAACGATCTTCGCCTCGGTTGCGATGGAGGCGTGGTCGGTGCCGGGAAGCCAGAGGGTATCGAAGCCCTTCATTCTCTTATAGCGGATAAGGATATCCTGAAGAGTGTTGTCAAGGGCGTGACCCATATGAAGCTGACCTGTGATATTCGGAGGGGGGATAACGATGGTATAAGTGGGCTTGCCCTCTCTCTGGGGAGCAAAATAGCCGTGCTCGCACCAATCGGCGTATATTCTGTCCTCAAAGTCGCGGGGACTATACGTCTTCGGTAATTCTTTGTTCATTACAGTACTCCTTTAAATAACGATCTACAAAAAAAAGCGCCCCGAAATAAAATTTCAGGGCGCATATATGCGCGGTACCACCTGAATTCGCAGAGATATCCCTGCGCACTCACAGCCGCTGTAACGTGCGGCACACGTCGCGAAATACGGGGGCAAATAGCCTCCCCTCTCCCGCGCCTCTCAGCGGCGACCTTCGGGACTTGCGCTGCCTGTCGGTCTTCCACCGTCACCGACTCGCTATATGCTCGCTTTTGCCCCTACTCCTCCGCATCATCGCGTTTTGTAGTTACAAATCTTTATAACACACCGCCGCGTTTTTGTCAAGTATATTATCGTTTTTCTCTTATTTTTCACCCGTTTGCCCGTGCAAGAGCGCCTATGAAAAGGGGCACGTTTTCTTCACAGTCGATTATCATGAAGACGAAGGGGCGGTCGAGGCACACGGTTTTGATCTCGTCGGGGGATGCAGCACCGTCAGCCATTTCAACGAGGGTGGCAGCGCCCGCTCTCGTTCCCTTCTCGCCAACGGAAATAAAAGTTTTATGGATGACCTTGCTGATAAAAAGGGGGCCTTCGGTGGAGCTTCCCATCAGGGAAAAATCAGCCGTATCGGGTGCAAACGCATCGTACATGCCGAGGTCGTGGAGGGTCCCGCTCATCTCCGTGTCGAATTCGAATTCAAACTTCGGCATAGCCGCCTGCACCGCCGCGTATTCGGCGTTTTCAAGCATTTCGGCAACTCCATTGCCCGTCAGGGTGTCGATATACTCGCCCACCTTCATTCCCTCGCGGGGCAAAAGCGCCGCAAATGCGTATTTTCTTCCATCGTAATACTTGATGAATCCCGTGGCGTTTTCGTCCTCGATATATGTGCCCTCACCCGAGTGCATCATATCAACGCCCAGTATCTCCCCTGCCTCAGTTGTGAAAACGCCGTCTCTCACCTGATGCTTATAGTACGGCGCCTGCCACTCCGCCTCAAAGGCAAGTGAATTCACAAGATACATAACGGCAGAGCTCGGGATATCCTTTATGATATCCTTTATCATTCCGTCTGTGTGCTCGTTCACGAAGCTGTTTATATCGCGAACGGTAGAACTGTCAAAGGGCGCCTTATACGCACCTGCGTCGTAATAGGTGGCGTTTTTACCGAGAAAATCCTCGTTTACGGTGAATCGCTCGCTGTCGCGGAACCATATTCCGTTTGCGAGGGAAAGCTTATATTTTTCGCCGTTCACAAGGCCCTTTCGGTAGGAATAAAGGTATTCGTTCAGCGCTGACACTTCCATGCCCAGCACCCTTTCCATCTGCAGCTTCGTGTCGCCTGCGGCGCCGTTCACCACCATACCCAAAGCGGAAGCAACGGAAAGCGGAGAAACGAGGGTGTTTTCCCCCTCCTTATAGCTTTCACGGAAAATATCAACGGCAAATTCCGTCAGCGCTACGTTTCCGTTTTCGGGAATGCTGCCGGAAGGCACCTCGCCGTCAATGCTTGCCATCAGGTCCGCCGAACGACTTCTGACGGCACACCCTGCGAAGGGCAGCGCCGCCCCTGCACACATAACAAAGCACAGCACCAAAAGTATTATTCTCTTTTTCATATCTTCACCTCGCAAAAAGCAGTTTCTGATATTAAAGACGAAAGATCCGACGGAAATGTTCCCGTCGGATCTTAATTTTTTTATTTCTTTTTCTTTTGGCCGAAGATCGCAATGCCAATAGCGGCAACAGCCGCAACGGCTGCCGCAGCCGCCGCAATGATCCCTACGGTCTTCTTGTTTTCTTCGATGACCGTTACGATCTTGCTGCGAACGGGAGCGATCTTGATATAGGTCACGTTGATGGCCTTATCCTCGGTGGTTATCTTCAGTATCAGCTTGCCGCCGGAAACCGTGACCTCACCCTCAGCAGTCTTGCTTTCCGCAAGGTCAAGGGAATCTGCGATAACGGTTTCGTTTTCGCCGTCAATGGCGGTAACGGTGGGATGATCGGAGCAGCCCCAGGGATTCACGAAGCCCACCGTGACGGAATATTTTCCCTTCTCAAGCTGGAAGCCATAGGTGATGCTTCTGTCCATGCCGTTTTCAAACTGATTCTTTGTATAACGGCAGGAGGCTTCCTTGGGGAGGCCGTCGAGACCGCCGTTGCCCTCAAGGCACCACGTGTTTGCGGTGTAAACGCCCTTGCTGATACGGGAACCCTTATATCTGTCCTCGAAGTCGTCGATAAGTCCCCATTCGTAGTTTGTCACAGGATCGGCGCCGTACGTCTGCTCGGTCACGCTGTTGTGAGTGCCGAAAAGATCGCCCTCGCTGAGAGTGGAGGGGTCGTGGTCGCCGCAGTCAACGAAGTATGCCAGGCTCCTGTCCACGTTTGCGCGGATGCCCTTTCCGGGGGCAATAAACGTGACCTTATGCTCCTTCGAGGTGCTGTGGTCCTCCGCGTACGCGGTGAAGTAGTGGCTTGTGTATTTTCCGTCCAGCCCCAGCGACTGAACAACTCTGTCGTAAATAACGCTGCCCTTATAAACAACGTAACCGTAAGGGGTGCTTGTGGCGAAGGATGCTCTTGCCACGTCCGAATCCTTGTTAAGGTACACGTTTATCTCGTCGCCGTCATATTCCACGCTGCCCTCGTCCGTGTCAACGGTGAGAGAAGCATCGGTGTTGTGGGAGCGGACGGTATAAAGGAAGGTGCATATTCTTGCGGATGCTTCCCCGTCGGCGCCGGAGAAGGTGAGGGTGACCGCCTTGCCCGCCTTGCCGTTTGCCTCAACGTAAGCTGCGTGCTTTTCGATGATCTCACCGTCCACGGGCAGTGTCAGCTGATATTCGGCATCGGTTCCGTTATAGTTAAGGGTCTCCGAGAATATAACGTCGTCGCCTGCCGCGATCTTTACGTGCTTGCCGTTATCCTCCTTGCGGAAGGAAACGAGAAGGGATGTGCCACTGTCTTCATTCACGAGCATACGGTACGTAAAGGCGCCGTTTGCCTTGGCATAACGTGTCGTGCCGTCGGAGGTGCTGCCCACTGAGCCCTCGCCAAGCTCCTTCATTTCGTGGAGCTCATCGTTTTCATACTGTCCGTAGCCGGGCTGAACGGTATCGATGATATTTTCAAGGAGCCAGCCGCTCTTCTTTTCCGCAAGATATTCAACAACGTTCAGGTGAGAATCGTTTTCAACGAATATCCAGTAAAGTCCGTAGCGCTCCTTGTGCTGAGTATAGTGGGTAACAAATGTGAGGTTTGCATCCGTGTTTTTGAGGATGAAGGCAAGCCTGCCGTTCACATCACAGCGGACGAGATTCTCATTTATGCTTTCAAGGAATTCGTCAACGGTCTGTCCGTTCAGTATCCTTATCTTATCGGAGCAAGTTGCCGCATAGTGCTCGCCGATCTCCTTGTTTGCAGGGATGGTAACGTCAACGCCCGTGGTGGTCTTCACCATGTTTTCCTTGCCGAGAAGGGCGCTGAGAACGACGGGACCGTACTTGAAGGCAACGGAAGCCTCGTTATCGGGGAGTCTGTGAACGGTAACGTTCATGGGAAGGGTCACTTCTATTTCGGTACCGTTTGCGAAGGGGCCCTTGACGATGGCGTAACCGCCATCCGTCTCATATGCATAGTCGGCGCCGTTGACCGTTACCGTTGCCTCTCCCGCAAGCCAGTCGGGAAGGCGGAAATATACGTTCATTTCGGTTCCGCCCTCGGCGGTAACGGTGAATCTTGCCTTATCCGTCACGGGTATATCCGTTTTTTGGGTAAGGATAACCTTTCCGTCGCCAAGCTTCACACGGGAGCTGATATACTGATTCACGATGACGCCGTCGTATGCCTTGAAATAGAGGCTGTCGGAGAGCTTCGTGAAGTTTTCCATACCGGAGCCGGTGCAGCACCAGAACTTGGTGAATTCCGTGCCGTACACCTTGAAATATCCCGTTGCCATGGGCTGGAAGTAGGTGGTCATACCCGTTTCGGGGTCCTGAGACGACATTATTGCGTTCAGGTACGCGGTCTCGTAGTAGTCCGCATACTTGACCTTACCCGTCATCATGAAGAGAGTGCGGGCAAGCTTCAGCATATTATAGGTATTGCAGGTCTCGCAGTTGCAGTTTGTACGCTCCGCGTCGAGAACGTGGTCAACTCCGAAATGCTCCCACTCACTGTTGCCGCCGGTAACGTAGGTGTGCTTGTTCACGACCATATCGAAGAAGGCCTCGGCATATTCAAGATATATGCCGGCGTCCACGGTCTCGCCGTCAACGGTCTTGCCGTGGCACTGAACGTATCTGTTAAGGCAGCCAACGAATTTGGGTATCGTAGTATTTGCATGGCGGTTGGTCAGCGCGTTTTCCACGTTGGCGAGGACCTTTTCGAAAAGCCAGGTCTCATCGAATGCATGAGCGGCTCTTGCATGCTCATCCTTGCCCGTGATGCTGTAAAGATCGTAAAGGCAATCGTTCATGCCGCCGTATTCGATGCCGAGCACGTGACGGCGAAGCTCCTCACTCCAGGAGGAGGTCCTGCCGCAGCACCAGTCGCCGAGGTCGGAGGCAACAGTTCTTGCAAGCTCGATACCGGTGAACTTGAAGGTATCAACAAGTCCGGCCATGATCTTATGCATAGTATACCACGGCACCCAGGACTGAGTGATGATATTGGTCTTTCCCTCTTCCACGTAGTCGAACTGAAGCTCGATATTGCCGCGGTCCTGGATCTGAGCGCCGAAGATAAAGCCGGTGCCCACCGCAAGCTGACACTCACGGAGACCTTCCGTCATTTTCAGAAGGATATCAAAAAATCTGCCCTTATCGGCGTCGCCCTCTGCAAGGGAGCCGTATGCCTGCGCGCAGGCGGTCATATAGTGGCCAACGCTGTGCCCGCCAATAAGCATGCTTTCCCAGCCGGGATAGCGCACGGCACCTTTCATATCGACGCCTGCCGTGTCGCGGAAGCCCGCAAGCAGCTTATCGATATCGAAGCTGAGAAGATATTTATGCTCCAGCTTCTGCGCGTTTTCGAAATACTTGTCGGTTATCACGACGTCGTAGAGATTAAAGGTTCCCGATCTTTTCAAGGCTATAGTCTCCTTTGTTTTACTGCTTTTTCAAAATGCACGACAATCGCCTAAATATATTTAGTCAATTGCCTCACATCTATTTTCTCGACTTTCGGCGCATCCGCGCGAAAAACGCATGCCGCCGCTTTCATTATACCAAAACGCATCTGCATCTGTAAACAACAAATGCGCAAAACACAAAAAAGAGGCGCGCTTGCGCCTCTTTTTTTGGAGTAGATATTACTGTTCGATTTCTTTCACGATTTCAGCAAAGGTTTTCACATCAAATTCAAACATGCCGTCTTTGAGAGTTCCTTTGCCATCATAGTCAGACACGGTAACATTCACCGGCGCGCCGTCGATTTCACATTTTCCCTTTATGCGAGCAACGTCGCTGGTTTTCAGATCGTACATCTTAACCTGCGTCGTTCCAATAAAGATTTCGTTAACAGGTGTCTCACTCGATTCGAAAGATAGATCCTCTTCACGATCCGTCGAGCATAATCCGATATTAAACCTGACATTCAATCCATTCACTTGATCAACCATTACCAAAGCCCCCTTCGTATGATAATAGTTTACACTCATCGATGCAGACGTAAACGGAACGCTAACATTTGCTATCCGCTTCCACATAAGTTCAAGTTCAGCGAAAGAAGGAGCGTTGAATCTGATACCATTAACGGGATCCTGATTAGCCATATATTCTTCAAAGGCTTCGTCGTTTTCGTTCAACATTGCCACAAACTCAGCAAGCTCATAACAAGTGGGAAACCAAATGAAATCCGTTTCCGGTGGCGCGGCAAGCTCGTCGTTGGGTACTTGCGCACTACCGTATGTATCGTCTATAAAGCTCGAAGAATCTTTTAAGTTTTCCTTCGCATTCGAGGTTGTTTCTCCCTCGACCACACTGCTGCTACCGCACGAGACAACAAAAAGCAACATCACTGAAAAGATTACGCACATAACTTTTTTCATATCTTTTTCCTCCTCTGTGTAACAACTCTTAGTTAATGATGATCAGACAAATGATTGCAAATCACTTTAATGCAATCATTGCAATAAGATGATGTATCGTCGGTTAACTGGTCAACCTCCTCCCTCAGCAGTACTAATATTCCATATACATCTTGATGGAATTGATGAACCACTGCTCACTGTAACAATTTCAGCGGTTGTTTCCGTAGTGGATGATGATACACCAAGATACTTAGTAGAATTGCCCTTTGAACATATAGCATATCCGCCCGTAACCGCTTTTACAGTCCACTTTATAGAATTTCCCAAAACTGCTATAGTGCCAACTTTCAGTTCAACATCTGACTGATAGCAACGAATAAATTTGCTACAATATTTATTGTTCAAGAAATAAACACCTTCATCCACAGACATCAAATCAACTTGAGATCTGCGTTGAGAAACGTTGAATTCTTCGTCTGAAATGCAATTCCAATCAACCAGCCCGGCCATTGCTTCCTCTGCATAAAAAACCTCATTAGCATCATTAATCTCGCTTC
>JAZMZX010000083.1:0-11345 GCA_045586225.1 Eubacteriales bacterium | reverse complement strand
TAATGATAACCTACGTGCCGTACCTTGTCAAGTATGTAATCATAAATATTCGCGATTTTTTATTTATTGTTTTCCTTTACGGGAAATTCACAAAAATGCTATTGAAATATATCGGGACATACTATATAATTATGTTTTGATATCACATACTAAGGAGAACATTTGCAAAATGGCATTTCTTGATACCCCTCCCCAGAACAACGGTTGGAGCACAATCATAATGCTCGTTGTCATGCTCGTTGTTTTCTATTTCTTCCTTATCAGACCTCAGAAGAAGCAGGAAAAAGAAACGGCAAACATGAGAAACTCGCTAGAGGTAGGTGACGAGATCACCACCATTGGCGGCATTATCGGCAAGATCGTCAGCATCAAGGAAGAAACCGTTATGATCGAAACGGGCAAGGAAAAGACAAAGATCCGCATCCTTCGTTCCGCTGTAAGATGCGTTGATGTTAAGGCTGAAGACGCTGCTGAATAAGCTACAAGGTACGCTTACGTTCATAAAACATATTTACCCCGAATACTATTTTAATAAAAAGGTATTCGGGGTAAATAGCTTATGAATAACGAAAATCGCAAGGCTGTCTCTTCTTATTTGGTTTCAACTCTCTGCGGCGCGGGGATCTCTCTTCTCACAGCCCTGGCGCTGATCCTTATCTCATCCGCCGTTCTTTTGCTCACAAAGGACCCATTAAAACACATCCTTGCGGCAGCGCTCTTTTGTCTTACGGCGTCTTCTTTTTCGGGAGGCTTTGCAGGAGCAAAAAAGGGAAGCAGTGCTTTGTGCGGGATCCTTTCCGGTGTTTTCTTTGCAGCGCTGCTTTTTGCCGCGTCTCTTTTTATAAAGGAAACTGAAGCGGAAGGCATACTTGGCGGAGGCTTATATTCACTTATATCAAAATCAGCTGCTGTGCTTGCCGGTGCTCTCGGTGCTTTTTCGGCATCGCGGACTCCCTCCCGCAAGCGATCATTTAAGGCGGCGCCCCGTGCGCCGAAAATCAAAAAGATCTGAAAATCAAGAGGACGATAAAATGATCCATATCTACAAGGTCAACGGCGAACGCTTCGTTTACGATGTCGGAAGCGACACCTCTACTCCCATCACCGCACTTCAGCAGAAAATGCTTTCCTATATCAAGCCCCCAATGACCGAGGACCTTCCCACGTCTCTGCGCTACGACCTTGCAAAGTACGATGGCGGCATGGTTTCCGATGCATACGATGAGCTTTACGGGCTTTATCTCGACGGCAAGCTTTTCTCTCCCGTTCAAGAGGGCAAATGCGAAAATTGCATTGCCGCAGCCCGCTGCGCTCTTTCGGAAAGGTCCGCGGCTGAATGTGAAAAGGAGCTTGCACGCGTTATCACCGAGATCACCTCACGGTAAATAAAAAAGCACCGAGGCATCGGTGCTTTTTTGCTTTTTTCTCTTGCATATGACCCTATGTCATATGTTACACTTGATTTCGTATGAAACATTGAATATTAACAAAATTTCAATTGCCAAATGCGTACAATTATTATATAATGATTATATTATGCCGTTTTGACTCGGCAAAAAGAAAAGCATGATCCCATAAAGGAATTTTTCAATGAAGATACTTGATAAAATATTCGGAACGTACAGCGAACGTCAGATAAAAAAGGTTCGCCCTATCGTTGATAAAATAGAATCCCTTGCTCCCGTGTATTCCGCGATGAGCGATGCTGATATGCTGGCGGAGACAGCCCGCTTCAAGGCGCTCCTTGCAGACGGCTCCACCCTTGACGACATCCTCCCCGAGGCTTTTGCGCTTGTGCGCGAGGCCTGCGACCGTGTGCTTGGCAAACGCCCCTTCAACTGTCAGCTTCTTTGCGGCATTCTTCTTCACCAGGGAAGGATCGCAGAAATGAAGACGGGTGAGGGTAAGACCATCGTTGCAACGATGCCTTCTTACCTTAACGCACTCACCGGCAAGGGTGTTCACGTCGTCACCGTAAACGAATATCTGGCGCGTCTCGGTGCCGAGGAAATGGGCAGAGTCCACGAGTTTCTCGGCCTCACAACGGGTCTTGTCGTTCACGGACAGACCTCAAAGGAAAAGCGCGAGGCTTATGCCTGCGACATTACCTACGGAACGAATAATGAATTCGGCTTCGACTATCTCCGCGACAATATGGTCAGCTATAAGGAGCAGCTTGCTCAGAGAGGCCACAACTTCGCTATCGTAGACGAGGTTGACTCCATTCTTATCGATGAAGCGAGAACGCCTCTTATCATTTCCGGCGCCGGCGACGAATCCACCGATATGTACGGCCGCGCAGACGAGCTCGTTTCACGCATGCGCCCCTTCGTTATCAAGGAGGTGGATGCCAAGGAGGATATTGAAGAGCTCATTAAAACAGCCGGTGTTAACGCCGACTATATCGTTGACGAAAAGAAAAAGACAACGACTCTCACCGACCGCGGTATTGAAAAGGCTGAGAAATTCTTCGGCCTTGAAAACTTCGGCGATGGCGAAAACAACGAGATTGCACATTACGTTTATCAGGCGCTCAAGGCTCACGGCACCATGAAGCGGGACGTTGACTACGTTATCCATCAGGGCGGCGTTATGATCATCGACTCCTTCACGGGTAGAATGATGCCCGGCCGCCGCTATTCCGACGGACTGCATCAGGCTATCGAAGCAAAAGAAGGCGTTGAGATACAGAGAGAAAACAAAACTCTCGCAACCGTCACCTTCCAGAACTATTTCCGCATGTACACAAAGCTTTCCGGCATGACTGGTACGGCGCTTTCCGAGGAAAACGAATTCCGCGAGATATACAATCTGGACGTTATCGAGGTGCCCACCAACAAGCCCATGATCAGGCTCGATCACAACGACGTTGTTTATAAGACGGAGCGCGCCAAGTATGCGGCTGTGATCGAGGAGATCAAAAAGTGCCACGAAAAGGGCCAGCCCGTTCTCGTGGGTACTGTTTCCATTGAAAAGTCCGAGGCTCTCTCCAAAAAGCTCCGCGGCGCCGGCATCCCTCACACGGTGCTCAACGCCAAGTATCACGATAAAGAAGCGGAGATCGTTGCTCAGGCAGGTAAGCTCGGCGCTGTTACCATTTCCACAAATATGGCAGGTCGAGGCACCGACATCCTTCTCGGCGGTAACGCCGAGTATCTTGCGAAGGCTGAAATGCGCAAGCAGGGCTACGACGAAAAGATGATCGCGCTCGCAACGGGCTCATCACAGTCCGTTTCCGACGAGGTCCTTGAGGCACGCGGCTTCTTCCGTGAGCTTTACCGTAAATACCAGATCGAGATCGAGCCCGAGGCTGAGCTTGTCCGCAAGGCGGGCGGTCTTTTCGTGCTTGGCACAGAGCGCCACGAATCGAGACGAATCGACAATCAGCTGAGAGGCCGCTCCGGACGTCAGGGAGACCCCGGCGAATCCCGCTTCTATATTTCCCTTGAGGACGACCTCATGCGTCTTTTCGGAGGCGACAGACTTTATAACATCATCGACAGGCTCAACGTACCCGACGATCTTCCCATCGACGCGGCTATCCTTTCAAATTCCATCGAATCCGCACAGAAGCGCATAGAGGACCAGAACTTCAACAGACGTAAAAACGTCCTTGAATACGATAACGTTATGAACGAGCAGCGCACACGCATCTATAAAGAGCGTGCAGAGGTGCTGGACGGTCTCGATCTTTCCGAAAAGATCAAGCGCATGATCACGGGCACCGTTACCGAGGCTGTTGCTCTTCACACAGCAGGGGAGACCCCCGAGGAATGGCTTCTCGACGAGCTTATCCGCGAATACACAGGCGTTCTTTTCGCCAAGGATGATGCCGAATTCTCCGAAGAAAGCCTGAGAAAGCTCACTACAGATGAGATCTCCGACAAGTTCAGCGAGCGCGCACTTGCAATTTACAATGCAAAGGAAGCGAGATTCGGCGCCGAATGGCTCCGCAACGTTGAAAGAAACGTGCTTCTCACCTCCGTTGACCGCCACTGGATGGAGCATCTCGATGCAATGGACGATCTGCGCGACAGCATCCGTCTCCAGGCTTACGCACAGCGTAATCCCGTTACGGAATACTATATTGCAGGCATGAATCTCTTTGCCGAAATGACGGACGACATCCGCCGCTCCACGACACGCGTGATCCTCACCGCCATTCCCAAGGCAGAGCTTGAAAAGCGCCGTCAGACGATGATCGCTAAGTCTGCAGGTGTCGTTGGCACCCAGGGCGCCATCAGCACAGGCGAAAAGAGAAAGCCCGTGAAGAAGTCTGCAGCCGAAAAGGTCGGCAGAAACGATCCTTGCCCCTGCGGATCGGGCAAAAAATACAAGAACTGCTGCGGCAGAGGCACGGAAAACAACGCCTGACCGCAGAAGGACCGGTGACTTTATGGGACTTGGACTTTTATTTATCGGGTACCTTTTAGTATCCGTTTTCACGCTTGCCCCCTCTTATTTCATAACTGACCTTATCGGTGCTTACGTTATGACAGAGGCACTCGGCAAGCTTCGCCCACACGCAGAAAGATTCAGATACGCGCTAATCTTTTGCTATCTTCTTTTTGCGGTGGCAGCTGTACAGTGCGGATACTACGCACTTTTGTACGTTGGCATTATAGACGGAGCAGCGCTTCTCGAAAATGCGATAGAGATCGCAAGGCTTGCTGCCATGTTCGCTTATACCGTTTCAATGCTTCTCGCCCTTGCCCAGCTTTCCTCCTCCGTGGGTGATGAAAAGCTTGCGTATAAATGCAGAAGAAATATGTGGTTTTACTGCGTTTATTATTTCTTCCTCATTTCGCTTTCTCTTGACTTCGATTTTCTCGAAGCATATATTTCGGCATTTTCCGCCTTTGCTTTTCTTCTCAAATTCGTTTGCGCTATCCTCATCTGCGCAAACGTATACAGCTGCTATATGTGGATCTGCCTTGAAGGAGACCACGATATGGAAAAAGAAAAAAAGCCCTCACGCGTGCTCGAATTTTTCGGCAAGGTGAAAAGCGGCGGGAACGATGACGTTACCAGAGAGGACATAAAACGCCTTTCCGAGGATAAAGGCAAAACAAAGGGCAAGAAAAAGTAAAACTCATCAAATTCAGAAAGGAGCACGATATGGCAATACTTTTCGCCGTTATCGCCGTCATAGCCTTGGCTGTGCCGGACGTTTCAATACTTGATTTTTTACCGGATGCCATCGGATGCCTGCTGCTTTATCTGGCGATCGCCACTCCCTCGGAGTTTTCAAGCAAGCTCGATGAATCCAGAACGCTCCTTTTCAAGCTGACTCTCGTGACAGCAGGGGATGCCATCGTTTCCTCGTTCGTTTCATCCGACGATGCAACGATGATACTTCTTGTTTCATTCTGCTTTGGTATCGCAGAGGCGGCAATGCTCTATACTCTCACCGAAAAGCTCTTCGACGGTATGGTATATCTTGGCACGAGCTTTCCTGCAAAGGGAATATACTATCCCGCAAACGAAAAAAAGCTTGAGCGCTACCGCCAAAGGCTGACAAAAAAATATGAAGGCTATGCCGCCCGTATGAGAGAAAAGGGAAAGGCTATCTCTTCCGGATCGGTGAAATACACCGTTGACACTCTCGTTGCCAAGCGGTCCGACCGCTCACTTTCAAAGCTTATAAAGCGCACGCGCAGATTCTTCATTCTGCGTGCAGCCTTTAATATCCTGCCCGAATTCACAGCACTCTCTTCCTTCGGCTATGAGGGTACGGTCGATTCATATAACGTAAACCTGGCTTCCTTCAGAGGACTTTTCGTCGTATTCGCCGTGTTCTTTTCCGCTATTATCGGCGCAGTTTGGCTCGTATCCATACTCAGGTATATCAACGGCATCCGTCGCGACACCGAATTCCGCCGCGCCATGCGTGAAGCATACGAAAGAGACGTTCTTTCAAATGCCGGGCTTGTCACCTACAAACGGCTGAAGCTGGCCCTCGTTATCCTGGGTGTCGGCATCGTGCTTTCCATCGATTTTATTATCGATCACATCAATTTCATTCCCGACGCACTCTCCGCCGCAGCAATACTTATCTTCTGGCTCACCTTCCTGCGCGAGAAGAAAAAGCCCATAAAGGAAATAGCGGTCACAGCGGTATACGGCGCCATGGCTCTCGTTTACTGGCTTTACGTGAGAGGATATATAGAACGCTTCTACGATTTTGTGAGGACCATGAAATCCGAGGAGGCAATGAGATCGTATATCGTTTGCTGCATTCTTTCTGCCGCAGCCGAGGCGCTTTTCGTTCTCGTTATGTACTACGTCACGAAAAAGCTTACGTGTATCGTATATGAAAACACGGGCTTCGTTTCAACGGGAGGTGAATTCGACACCTATTCCGAGAAGCTTCACGAAAGGCTTGCGGGAGCAACGAAGAAGGTGTTCGTTTTCTCCGCTGTCACGGCATTTATCTCCGTTGCGTACCAGATACTGCTTGGCATAAACAAGGGCGTTGAAGCAATGGAAAACGGCGTGAAATACATCGTATACGTGCCGGTTTTCGAGGGTATCGCATCGCTTTCGCTGCTGGTTTCGGTCATATACGTTATCTTCACAGTAAAGCACGTTTCCGACGTTTCCGACGGACTTGACGAAAGATATAAGCTCGACTAAAATAAAACCTCCGCAAAAGCGGAGGTTTTTCTTTATTCGGCTTCGGGTGCGTCTTTGGCTTTTTTCTGCTTTGAAAAGGCAACGAGCAGGAGATATGCTGCACAGTATGCAATGGCGCCGTCTATAAGTATCTCAACATATGCGGAGATAATGGAAAGCACGTCGGCAAGAGTCATATCAAATCCGTATGTGATGATGCCCGTTACATTGGAATAGAGCTCAAAAACGACAAACGGAGCAATTCTCAGGATGAACGCGGCAAAAAGCATTCGGGATACGGGATGACCGGCTTCGATAAAGGGGATCGGCTCCTCTCCGGCTCCTCTCTTTTTCCTTATTCCCACCGCGATCCTTATAAGGATCACATAAACGATGATCCTGAATAAATAGTTTGCAATGAAGTTGATAAGGGAAAGCATGGGGCTTCCGGTTATGAGGCTATAGGAAAGGTCGATGATATAGGATACGCCGTAGTCCAGCGCAAGCACCGTCAATGATGCAAGGCACGCATACACTGTGCCGAGTCTGTCGCTTCGGCGAACGAATGCGAGTATCAGAGCTGCGCCCGCGGAGAAGATAACAACGTCAAGCACTATCCTCAGAACGGAGGAGACATCCGCAAGGCTCCGAAGAGCCTCGTTCGTGCTTTTTGCAAGAACAGTCGTCAATATTCCGGCTGCCTGAGAAAAAAGAGTTATCAGAAGAATAACGGCAACGCCCGAAATAAGAAGCTTTCGATTTGATTTTTTATTGTTCATAGGTATCTCCTGATGTGAATCTTAAAAGGGTCCCTTGTATTGTACCATAACGGAAGAAAAAAAGATAGATGAAGTGTAAATTTTGATCCTGCGGCAAAAAAAGCGGCGAGGGAAGCCCTTGCCGCTTAATATTTATCTTATTCTCGTCTTATATCGTTCGTGTCCATTCGGCTGCAAGACGCACCCATTCGGAGATCCGCTCGTTCTCAAGACCTCTGCTGCCGCATGAGGTCTCGGCTGTGGCAAGTGAAAGTCCGTGAGGTCCGTGGGGGTAAACGTGGAGCTCAAAGGGGATCTTTTCTCTTGAAAGCGACGCGGCAAAGAAAATGGAATTTTCCACGGGTACAACGCCGTCGTCGGCAGTGTGCCAGAGGAAGGTGGGAGGCGTTTTTTCGGAAACGAGATTTTCAAGGCTGTGATCGTAAATATCCTCTGCCGAGGGGCGGTCACCCAGCGAATTGACTATAGTGCCTCTGTGAGCGTATTCTCCCGCGGTGATAACGGGATAAGAAAGGATCACGCCGTCGGGTCTGTTTTGCCCGTAGGAAATGCCAAGCTCCTCGCGGATGAATTCATCCTGCCAGCGCACGGCAAGCATTGCGGCAACGTATCCGCCCGCGGAAAAGCCCACAACGTATATGCGGTCGGGATCAACGTTATATAAGTCTGCATTCTCGCGCACGTGGGCAACAGCAAGGGATGCATCGAGCAGCGGAAGCGGGAAATTACCGAACTCTCCTATGGAATATCGGAGAATGAAGGCGTTCATTCCGTATGCCATAAAGGCAAGGGCAATAGGCTCAGCCTCTCGCTCGGAAAGGAAGGAAAGTCCGCCTCCGGGCAAAACGATGATCGCGGGACGCTTGCCCATGCGAAGCTCACCGTGATCCCGCTGAAGCAGCGCCGTCAGAGTAACTCTCGTATCGTTTTCGTATAAATATATAACCTTTTCTGTCATAAACGCCCCCGAAAAATTCGTTTTTGGGTTTCCGTTATCATCGTAGCACATAATCTGATATATATCAACATATTTTGCATAAAGACCTGACGAATATTGAAATGCAACGGCTTTTGTTATATAATATATCCGTAAATACTGTTATTAATAGGAATGCGTCTATGAAGCTTAAAAGAATCCTTTCGATTATTCTCGCCCTTGTTATGCTTTTGCTTTCGGTTTCCTGCGGCGATGATGATCCCGCAGAAACATGCGGCACTGCCGCCGACACGGGCGCGGAAACTGCCACCGACACAGAAAACACGGAGGAAGACATCGTGATCGAAGAAAACGGAAGAAGAGTTGAAGCGCTCGGCCGCGGTCTTGTTGCCGTATCCACGAAAGACGGTATCCTCGTCAGCTGGAGGTCTCTCGGCACCGAGTCAAACGATACCGAATACGAGCTTTTCCGCGACGGAAAGAGCATTTACAAGAGCGGATCGGGCATGGCCACCTGCTATCTTGACAGCGAAGGCACCTCCGACTCCGAATACTACGTTATAACAGAGAGCAAGGAAACATCAGAAAAGGTGACGCCCCTCAGAAGCAACTACATAGACGTACCTCTCAATAAACCTGATGGCGGCAAAACTCCCGCGGGTGAGTCGTACACCTATTTCCCGGGCGATGCATCCGTCGGTGATCTTGACGGCGACGGCGAATACGAGATCGTTCTCAAGTGGGACCCCTCCAACGCAAAGGACAACGCACACGACGGCTATACCGGCAACGTTTATATCGACGCTTATAAGCTTGACGGTACTCAGCTCTGGCGCATCGACCTTGGCGTGAACATAAGAGCAGGCGCCCACTACACGCAGTTTTTGGTTTACGACTTCGACGGCGACGGATGCGCCGAGGTCGTGTGCAAGACCTCAGACGGGTCTGTTGACGGCGAGGGTACCGTTATCGGCAGAGAAAAGGCCGACTACAGAAATTCCGCCGGAAGGATCCTTTCGGGAAAAGAATATCTCACCGTTTTCAACGGACAGACGGGCGCTGCCGTCACCACGGTAAGCTATAAGCCCGCACGCGGTGCAACTGACAGCTGGGGCGATAACTACGGCAACCGCTGCGACAGATTCCTCGCTGCCGTTGCATACCTTGACGGCAAGAATCCCTCTATCGTTATGTGCCGCGGCTACTACACACGTGCCGTGCTCGTTGCCTATTCCTTCGACGGCAAGGAGCTCACCGAAACCTGGACCTTCGACTCCTCGAAGAAGGGTAATGCAGGCGCTGCAGGACAGGGTAACCACAATCTTTGCGTTGCCGACGTAGACGGCGACGGATTTGACGAGATCGTCTACGGTCAGTGCTGCATCGATCACGATGGCACCCTCAAATGGACCACGGGACGCGGACACGGCGATGCTATACATGTTGGCGACTTCATTCCTTCACGCGAGGGACTCGAAATATGGGGCTGCCTTGAAGGCGGTCAGGGTGCATATCTTGCCGAAGCTGACAGCGGAAGGGTGCTTTTCGAGTACAAGAGCGACCGCGACGTTGGACGCGCGCTTGCCGATAACTTCATTCCCGGCAACGATTCTGCTGAATTTATGTGCGCCACCACAACGAACGTATACAGCTACGAGAATAAGCGCATGAAGGTCACGGGTAAAACCTGGTCGGGCGGCGTGAACTTTGCGGCATGGTGGACGGGCGACCTTGAGCGCTGCGGTCTCGACGGCACCACGGTCTATTCCTATGAAAAGGGAAAGGTCCTCACGACGGGAGGCGTCACCTCCATTAACGGCACCAAATCCACACCATGCCTTTCTGCAGACCTTTTCGGCGACTGGCGCGAGGAGATCGTTTTCGCCAAATCCAACGGACGCGGTCTTCGCATCTACACCACTGACTACGACACGGAATACAGAATCTACACGCTGATGCACAATACCATGTACCGCTGCGGTGTTGCAAACGAAAACGTTGCTTATAACATTCCGCCTCACACGGAGTTTTTCCTCGGCACGGACCATCCGCTCCCTGAATACCCTGAGGTTTATTCCGTTAAAAAGAAATAACACGTAAAAATACCCGACCTCGGTCGGGTATTTTTTTAACGCAAAATGAATTAGCGGATGCTTTTTTAACAAAAAATAAATTCTTGCAAAACGGAATTTTCTGGTGGACTTGAATGCCTGTTTTATTATATAATATTAATATATTATTAATAAACGAAAACGGAAGCGAAATGAAACGATACTTAAAATACCTTCGCCCGTATTTTTCGGCTATGGCACTTGGCCTTTCCATAAAATTCACGGGTACTATTTTCGATCTTTTGATCCCATACATACTTGAACACATAATCGACAACGTTGCCCCCACAAAAAATGCAAAGCTCATTTATATCTGGGGCGGAGCCATGATTATATGCTCTATCCTTGCCGTTATGGGAAACGTTATAGCAAACAGAATGGCATCCCGCGTGGCAAGCCGCTCCACGAGGCTGCTGCGCCACGACCTTTTCGTGAAAACTCTTTATCTTTCCTGCAGAAAAACGGATGAATTCTCTATTCCGTCCCTTGAATCGCGGCTTACCTCCGACACTTATAACGTTCATCAGTTCACGGGAATGATCCAGCGAATGGGCGTCCGCGCGCCTATCCTTCTTGTGGGCGGTCTCATTCTCACAAGCATCATGGACCCGGTGCTGACGCTGGTCCTCGTTGCAACACTTCCTTTTCTCGGCTTTTCCATTTTCTTTATTTCTAAAAAGAGCATTCCTCTGTATTCCAAGCTCGGCACCGCCACAGACGATATGATCCGCACGGTACGCGAGAATATCCAGGGAATCCGCGTTATCAAGGCTCTTTCAAAAACTGACTATGAAAAGCGCCGCTTCAAAAACGTTAACGGCGCGCTGATGAAAAGGGAAGAAACGGCTGGAATGATCGTTTCCACCACGAATCCCTTAATGAATTTCTTCCTTTACCTCGGTC
>JAZMZX010000082.1:0-3064 GCA_045586225.1 Eubacteriales bacterium | reverse complement strand
ACAGAACGACATGGCTACGATCCGACTTCACTCGGCGGCAAGATCAAGAACACCGGTCTCGTTGAAATCCCGATGGGTATCACCCTGCGCGAAATCATCGAAGAAATCGGCGGCGGCGTTCCGAACGGCAAGAAGTTCAAGGCTGCTCAGACAGGTGGTCCTTCCGGCGGATGTATCCCCGCTTCTCTCATCGACACTCCCGTTGACTACGATAACCTCATCGCTATCGGCTCCATGATGGGCTCCGGCGGTCTTATCGTAATGGATGAGGACAACTGCATGGTCGACATCGCTAAGTTCTTCCTGGAGTTCACCGTATCCGAATCCTGCGGTAAGTGCGCTCCCTGCCGTATCGGTACCAGAAGAATGCTCGATATCCTCGAACGCATCACTTCGGGCAAGGGCGAAGAAGGCGACATCGAAAAGCTCGAAGAGCTCGGCAACGAGATCAAGGCAACCGCTCTCTGCGGTCTCGGTCAGACGGCACCTAACCCCGTTCTTTCCACTATCCGCTACTTCCGCGATGAGTACGAAGCACACATCAAGGAAAAGAGATGCCCCGCAGGCGCGTGCAAGGCTCTCGCAAGATTCAACATCGTTCCCGATCTCTGTAAGGGATGCTCTCTCTGCTCCAAGAAGTGCCCTGTCGGCGCTATCAGCGGCGAGATCAGAAAGCCCTTCGTTATCGATCAGAGCAAGTGTATCAAGTGCGGCGTTTGCATTTCTTCCTGCAAGTTCAACGCAATCGTTAAGAAATAATGGGAGGTAATATAATGAATACTGTTACTCTTAAAATAGACGGCATCAGCGTTACCGTTCCCGCCGAATATACTATACTGGAAGCTGCAAGAGAGGCGAATATCAACATTCCCACTCTTTGCTATCTCAAGGACGTTCAGCAGATCGGCGCTTGCCGTATGTGTCTCGTTGAGATCGAAGGCGCAAGAGCTCTTCAGGCAGCTTGCGTATCTCCCGTAGGCGAAGGAATGGTCGTTCGTACCAACACCGAAAAGCTCCGTAAGTCCAGAAAGACTATCCTTGAGCTTATTCTTTCCACACACAACCGTGAGTGCACCTCCTGCGTGCGCTCCGCAAACTGCGAGCTCCAGGCTCTTTGTAACGAGTACGGCGTGAAGGATTACCCCTTCGACGGTCCCGTTCCCGAAACCAAGATCGACGAGCTCTCCCCCTCTATCGTTCGCGATAACAGCAAGTGCATTTCCTGCCGCCGCTGCGTTGCTATGTGTAACAACATCCAGAAGATCGGTGCTATCGGCGTTTCTCTCCGTGGTATCAACACTTCTATCGGCTCCGCTTTCGAGCGCTCCATCGTTGACACTCCCTGCGTAAACTGCGGTCAGTGTATCCTCGCTTGCCCCGTTGGCGCTCTCCACGAAAAGGAAAACATCACCGACGTATGGGCTGCTATCCAGGATCCCAAGAAGCACGTTGTTGTTCAGCCCGCTCCCGCTGTAAGAGTTACCATCGGTGAGGAATTCGGCATGCCCATGGGCAGCCAGGCAACCGGCAAGCTCGTAACGGCTCTTCGCCGTATGGGCTTCGATAAGGTATTCGACACCGACTTCGCAGCAGACCTTACCATTATGGAAGAAGGCACCGAGCTTATCGGCCGTATCAAGAACGGCGGTACTCTCCCCATGATCACATCCTGCTTTTTCGGATGGATCAAGTACTGCGAGACCTTCTACCCTGAATTCATCCCCAACCTTTCCTCCTGCAAGTCTCCTCACGAGATGGAAGGCGCTATGATAAAGAGCTACTACGCAGAGAAGGAAGGCATCGATCCTAAGGATATCTACGTTGTATCCGTTATGCCTTGTACCGCTAAGAAGTTCGAAGCACAGCGTGACGAGCTTGGCAACAACGGCCTCCAGGACGTTGACGCGGTTCTCACCGTTCGCGAGCTTGCAAGAATGATCAAGTCCGCAGGTATCGACTTCGCACGTCTCCCCGATGGCGAATTCGACTCCATTCTCGGCGAATCCACCGGTGCTGCAGTTATCTTCGGCGCTACCGGCGGTGTTATGGAAGCTGCTCTCCGTACCGTTTACGAGGTTGTAACCGGCAAGGAGCTTACTGACGTAGACTTCGCCGACGTTCGCGGTGTTGAAGGCATCAAGGAAGCTGAGATCGATCTCGACGGCACTAAGATCACCGTAGCTGTTGCTCACGGCACCGGCAACGCATCCGAGCTCCTCGATATGATCAAGCGCGGCGAAAAGGACTACACCTTCATCGAGATCATGGGCTGCCCCGGCGGCTGTGTAACCGGTGGCGGTACTCCTATCGTTAACTCCTGCGACCTCCAGTACGTCAACCCCAAGGTTGAGCGCGCTAAGGGCCTCTACAGAGAAGATGCAGGCAAGGCAAAGAGAAAGTCTCACGAGAACGAAGAGGTTAAGAAGCTTTATGCTGAATACCTCGGCGAGCCTAACGGCCACCGCGCTCACGAGCTTCTCCACACCCACTACATCGCACGCGAGAAGTACACGAAGTAATTCCGAACTTAATAAAAAACGCACACCCTCTGCTATGCATCTTTAGCGGAGAAAACACGAACACCACCAAGGATTTTTCTTTGGTGGTGTTTTTATATTGGCGGTAGCTTTCCAAAGCCTCCCTCCGAGAGGGAGGGGGACCGCGATAGCGGTGGAAGGAGACTGCGTGACTTTTGGGTTTTGATAAGCTTTATTGTAACGCGCTCTCCCTCAGTCGCCTTCGGCGCCAGCTCCCCCCCGGAGGGAGCCTTTATACGTCATTATCTCTGCGGATAGTGGGTTCGGGCTTCTGCCCGATTATGCGCGGACTGCCACGCGCTATGCTTGCCCCAGACGCCGGGCGTCGGGGAAAGCGGAAACCTACTCTTCAACCGTAGGTTGCGTTGTTTTCGAAAAACAAGTTATTGCGTTGTTATGCAGAGTATGGTTTAATTATGATAAAGTTAAAGAATCTGTGGGAGGTAATTCCTATGACGATAGGTGAAAGAATAAAAATGTTGCGAAAGCAAAATAATATGACGCAGGAGAACCTTGCAGAACATCTA
>JAZMZX010000081.1:0-15077 GCA_045586225.1 Eubacteriales bacterium | reverse complement strand
GTAGCGGCAGGTGCAGAACTTACCATTGCAGGTTTTACAGCAACTTATGGCGGCTGGGTATCTGTTTTTACAGCGGTAGCTCTTTGCTGTTTTGCTTTTTCGACTATCATCGGCTGGGGTCTTTACGGTGTTCGCTGCCTTGAATTCATCGTGGGCAGCAAGGCAAACTCCGTCTTCATGGTGGTCTATTCGCTGGTTGCCATCCCCGGCGCCATCCTGGACCTCGGTCTTCTCTGGGGCATTGCGGAAACCTGCAACGGACTTATGGCCATCCCCAACCTTATAGGTCTCTTCCTTCTCAGCGGCACCCTGGTGAAGCTGATACGCGACCATAAGGAGATAGGAAAATAACGTTATAAAGCCACCCCGGAAACACCTTTTCCGGGGTGTGTTTTTTCATTTCCGCCATCAGCCCCCTGTACATAGAATATCACGCGGCACCGCGGGAGACGATGCGTTTTCGCAGGATCAAAGCCTGAAGTTACAGCTCAAAGTATGGGTATTTATGCAAGAAAAAATATTGCAATATATTATGAAATATGATATTATTATTGTAATCGATATATGGAGGTTGTACTCTTATCAACATACTGCATATGAAATACGCTGTGGAGGTAGCAAAGTCCGGATCGCTGAACAAAGCTTCCGAGGTTTTGCTGATCGCGCAGCCTAATTTAAGTAGATCGATCAAAGAGCTTGAATACGATCTTGGGATCACCATTTTCGACCGTACTTCAAGAGGAATGACATTAACGCCTGACGGCGAAGAATTCATAAATTTTGCAAAAAGCATCCTTTCGCAGATCGAACAGGTGGAGCGGTACTACAGAGACAATTCCGCAAAGAAGCAGACGTTTTCCGTGTCTGTCCCCCGCGCCTGCTATATTTCCGAGGCCTTTGCAGAGTTTTCAAAAATGCTGACAAAGGATCCTGCGGAGATCTTCTACAAGGAGACCAACTCTCAGGGCACCATCCGCAACATACTTGAAAACGATTACAATCTCGGTATCATCCGCTATGCCGAAAGCAAGGACAAATACTTCAAAAGCCTGATGGATGAAAAGGGCCTTTCGTATGAGCTTGTCACCGAGTTCCGCTATCATCTTCTGATGAGTGCCGAAAACCCGCTTTCAAAAAAAGAGGTCATCACGTTCGACGATCTCTGCGGCTACATCGAGGTCGCTCATGCAGATCCTCACGCGCCCTCCGCTTCCCTTTCCAAGGTCACGAACGAGGAGTTCCCCGATAACATAGACCGCAAGATATTCATCTATGAGCGAGGAAGCCAGTTTGATCTGTTATCAAAGAACCCCGAAACGTTTATGTGGGGCTCCCTTTTTCCCAAAAACATTCTTGAAAAATACGGGCTCGTTGAAAGAGAATGTATAGATAACACGAAAATTTATAAAGACGTTCTGGTATATCGAAATGGGTACAGGTTGTCAGCGCTCGACAAGCAGTTCATCACTGCTTTGTGCGATGCCAAAAGAAGCAAAAACTAATAACGCTAACGTCCGTAAACCCATCATATGGGTGCTGCGGACGTTTGCCGTTTTATAATCGACCCCTATGTTATCGATATAGATATGACTGATATAACAAATTAAGAATTCCCCCCGTGTACAGTCTTTGATATAATATAATCACAAAGATTAAATTGGGAGGATACTGTGGAAAAAAGCAGACTGACAAAAGCTGTGCTGGGACGTTTACCGAAGTATCTGTCGTTTTTAGAGGAAGTATCGGACAGCGGCGTTCCTTACATATCTGCGACCAAGATCGCAAAGGGTCTTTCTCTCGGAGAGGTCCAGGTGAGAAAAGACCTGAACGTTATCTCCGGAAAAGGAAAGCCGAAGCTGGGCTACCGCACCGATGAGCTTATTTGCAGTATCAAAGTATGCCTCGGACAAAGCGCGCATACATCGGCGGTGCTGGTGGGAGCCGGAAAGCTGGGACGCGCCCTTCTCGAATACGATGAATTTGAAAAATACGGCGTGAAGATCACGGCCGCCTTCGACTGCAACGAGCAGGTGCTGAAGATCCACAGCAATCTTGAGATATTGCCTATGTCTCAATTCCGTGAGTTCTGTAAACGCAACGAAATAAAGATCGGTATCATAACCGTCGGAGAAGGCTCCGCACAGGACGTGTGTGATCAGATGCTTGAGAGCGGGATCACAGCTATATGGAATTTTGCGCCGTGCAAGCTGCAGATACCGGAGGGAGTGCTCTTCCTTCAGGAGAATCTGGCGGTTTCGCTGGCTTATCTGAACAGTCAAATGCTGAATAAAAAATGCGAGGAGAATGAAGACACATGAGATTAGACAAAGTTATTGCGGTACGAACAAAGAAAACAGTTTACCGTGACGGCGACCGCTGCATCAAGGTATTCCACGAGCCTTACAGCAAGGCGGCGATCTTCACCGAAGCTTCCAACCACGTAAGGCTTGAAGAGGCGGGACTTAACGTTCCCCGCGTTCTTGAGGTAACCACCTACGAGGGCGAATGGGCTATCGTTACCGAGCACATCAAGGGCAAGACTCTTGAGCAGCTTATGAAAGAGCATCCCGAAAACAAGGAGTCCTACTACCGCACTCTTGCAGATCTTCAGAGCAGCATACACAAAAAGGATTGCCCCTACCTGCACCGTCTTCAGGACGAGCTGAACCACAAGATCAGCATTTCCGAGCTTGACGCAACGGTTCGCTTCGACCTGCACAATCGCCTTGAGCGCATGGCAAAAGGCACTGCGATCTGCCACGGCGATTTCTCCACCTCAAACGTTATCCTTGCCGACAACGGTATCTACTACACCCTTGACTGGGCGCTGGTATCCTGCGGAAATCCGCTGGCTGACGTTGCCCAGACCTATATTATGATCTGGCTCAACAACAGCTACGACGAAGCGGAGCTTTACCTTGATATGTACTGCAGCGAAAGCGTTGTGGACAAGGATAAAGTCTACGAGTGGCTCCCCATTCTCGGAGCAGCAATGTCTGTACGCCGTCCTCTGAATGAGCGCACCATTCTTCTTGAGTGCGTTAACTCTCTGGACTTCAAAAATCACATGAAAAAATTTATATAATTTTCCATACACAAAGGAGAACACAACATGAAAATTACAGTTTGTATCGGAAGTTCCTGCCATCTTAAAGGCTCTCGCAGAGTGGTTGAACAGCTCCAGGAGCTTATTGCTAAGCACGACCTCGGAGATAAGGTCGATCTCGGTGCCACCTTCTGCCTGGGCAAGTGCCAGCAGGGCGTATGCGTAATGGCAGACGAGGATTTCTATTCCGTATCTCCCGATACTGTAGACACCTTCTTCAACGAAGCAGTCCTCGCAAAGGTGTAAGACCATGATAGTTCAGGTTTGCGTAGGCAGCTCCTGCCACATCAAGGGCTCTCCCGAGATAGTGGAGCTTCTCCAGAAATCGATCGCAGACAACAATCTTGAAGACAAGATCACCCTTGTGGGCAGCTTCTGCATCGGTAAATGCAATCGCGTAGGTGTGACCATACAGGTGGACGACGAGGTCCACGCCGGCATAACCCGCGAAAATTTCAAAGAATTTTTCAAAGAACAGATCCTTAACAAGCTCTGAGCAAAGGAGGATATAACGTATGCATAATTGTTTGACGTTCAAAAAATCGAACTGCAAAAACTGTTATAAATGCATTCGCCACTGTCCGGTAAAGGCGATCCGCATATCGGGCAACCAGGCACACATCATCAGCAACGAGTGCATTCTCTGCGGAAAGTGCTTTGTTGTATGTCCTCAGAACGCAAAGGAGGTTGCAAGCGAGCTGGAAAAGACCAAGGTCCTTCTCCAGACGGGCGAGCCTGTTATCGTCAGCCTCGCGCCTTCATTTATCGCCAACTATCACGGAGTCGGCATAAATGCCATGCGTAAAGCTCTCAAAAAACTCGGCTTCCACGACGTTGAAGAGACCGCTATCGGTGCCACCATCGTCAAAAACGAATACGAGCGCATGCTGAAGGAGGACGACCGCGACATCATTATCTCGTCCTGCTGTCAGACTATCAACCTTCTTATACAGAAGCACTTCCCGAAGGCTATCGAATATCTTGCCGACATCGTATCTCCCATGCAGGCGCACTGCATGGATATCAAGAAACGTATGCCCGAAGCCAAGACGGTTTTCATCGGTCCCTGCGTTGCAAAAAAGGACGAGGCTGAGCATTACAGCGGTACCGTAGACGCGGTGCTTACGTACGAGGAGCTCTCCGACTGGTTCAAGCAGGAGAACATCATCCTCGAGCCCGAAATGGATCAGGATGAAAACACCCGTGCGCGCTTCTTCCCCACCACCGGCGGTATACTCAAAACGATGGATACCGAGATCCCCGGATACACCTACCTTGCCATCGACGGCGTTGAAAACTGCATGAACGCACTTCGCGACATCGAAAGCGGTAAGATCCACAGATGCTTCATAGAAATGTCTGCCTGCGTGGGAAGCTGCATCAACGGTCCCGTTGTTGAGAAGTATCACTCCTCTCACCTGCACGACTACCTTGCAGTTAACGCTTATGCCGGCAAAAACGATTTCCCCGTGGATCAGCCCAAGCACGCAGCTCTCAAAAAGAATCTGGAGTTCATCGCTCAGGAAGCTCCGATCCCCTCGGAGACCGAGATCGCACAGATCCTTCGTCAGATGGGCAAGTATAAGCCCTCTCAGGAGCTTAACTGCGGCACCTGCGGTTACGATACCTGCCGCGAAAAGGCCATCGCCATCTATCAGGGCAAGGCAGAGACCTCTATGTGTCTCCCCTTCCTCAAGGATAAGGCCGAAAGCTTCTCCGATGCTATCGTAAACAGCTCCCCCAACGGTATTATCGTTCTCAACGAACATCTTGAGGTCCAGCAGATCAACGATGCAGCGAAGAAGATAATGAACATTCGCTACGATTCCGACATTCTCGGAGATCAGGTCATCCGTATTCTCGATCCCTCCGTATTTCTGCGCGTTATGAACACCGGACGCGACATTCACAACGAACGTACATATCTTGCAGAGTATAAGCGCTTCGTGGACCAGACGGTCGTTTGCGACCGCGAAACACGCCTGCTCATCTGCATAATGCGCGACGTAACAAACGAAGAAAACGACCGCGTCAAGAAGGAAAACATCAGCCGTCAGACGATCGAGGTCGCCGACAAGGTCGTTGATAAGCAGATGCGCATCGTACAGGAGATCGCTTCCCTTCTCGGTGAAACGGCAGCAGAAACGAAGATCGCTCTTGCGAAGCTGAAGGAGTCCATCGAAGATGAATGATTTATGTGCTGAAATCGGCTATAAAAGCATTAACCACTATGGCGAGCAGCTTTGCGGCGACCACGTTGACGTGATCGAGCAGAGCAACGAAAACGCCACCGTGATCGTGCTTGCCGACGGACTCGGCAGCGGCGTTAAGGCCAGCATTCTTTCAACGCTCACCTCCAAGATCATCTCCACGATGATGTCGGAAGGACTTCCGCTTGAGGAATGCGTTGCCACCATCGCCGCCACACTTCCCGTCTGCTCGGTACGCGGAGTGGCATACTCCACCTTCACGATCATACAGATCAAAAACAACGAGACCGCCGAGATCATTCAATACGATAATCCGGAGGTTATCGTCATCCGCGACGAAAAGAACTACGTTTATCCCACCACCGAAATGAACATCGGCGGAAAGAAGATACTCAAATCCGTTATCAAGCTTCAGGAAGGCGACGTTTTCGTTGCCATGAGCGACGGATGTCCCCATGCGGGTATCGGACTTGCATATAACTTCGGCTGGAAGCGAAGCGACATCATCGATTTCATCGAAATGCTCGTTCCCGCAGGATACACGTCGAAGACTCTTGCCACCATGCTCGTGGACGAATGCGACCGTCTTTACGGAAACAAGCCCGGTGACGACGCCACCGCCTGCGTTGTGCGCGTGCGTAAGCGCGAGCCCATGAACATTTTGTTCGGCCCGCCTTCAAACCGCGACGACTGCGACAGAATGATGTCTCTCTTCTTCTCCAAGGAGGGCAAGCATATCATATGCGGAGGAACCACATCCTCCATCGCCGCAAAGTATCTGCGCAAGCCCCTGCGCCCCAGCCTGAACTTCGAAAGATCGGATATTCCTCCGATCGCGGAGCTGGAAGGCGTTGACCTGGTAACGGAAGGCGTTATCACCGTCAACAAGGTGCTCGAATATGCGAAGGACCACCTTGCGGAAAACAAACATTACGATGCGTGGAGCCAGCACAGAGACGGTGCTGCTCTTATAAGCCGTCTTCTTTTCGAAGAGGCAACGGACATCAATTTCTACGTTGGCCGCGCCATCAACCCAGCTCACCAGAATCCCGATCTTCCTATAACCTTCAACATCAAAATGAATCTTGTTGAAGAGCTTTCTCAGTGCCTCAAGCAGATGGGAAAGCGGATTAAGGTCAGTTATTTTTAAGGAGAATGCTGCATGAGAAAATTTGATACAAAAGTACAGCATCTGAAATATAAGGTCCTCCGTGAGGTGGCAAGACAGGCTTGGGCAGGCACCCTGCTCGAAAACGTTCTTGACATTCCCACCACCATCGTTCCCAACACCACGCCCACCATGCGCTGCTGTGTTTACAAGGAACGTGCTATCCTTGCCGAAAGAGTAAAGTTGGCTATGGGTGTCAGCGGAGAAGACAACAATATAATTCAGGTCATCGACATTGCCTGCGATGAATGTCCCGCTGCAGGCTACGAGGTTACCGACTCCTGCAGAGGATGTCTTGCTCACCGCTGCGAGGACGTTTGTAAAAGAGGCGCCATCTCCTTTGACCACAACCACGTTGCGCACATTGATAAATCCAAATGTGTTGAATGCGGTATGTGCGCAAAGGTGTGCCCCTATTTCGCGATCGTAAACCGCAGCCGTCCCTGTCAGAACGCCTGCAAGGTAAAGGCTATCTCCATTACGGAGAACAATGCCGCCTCCATCGATGGCGATAAATGCATTCAGTGCGGCGCCTGCGTATATCAGTGTCCCTTCGGTGCCATCACCGACCGCTCCTTCATTCTCAACGTTATCGACAAGCTCCAGAAGAGCGATAACAACAAGAATTATAAGGTGTACGCCATCGTTGCACCCTCTATCTCCAGTCAGTTCACGTATGCAAAGCTCGGTCAGGTCATTGCCGGTCTTAAGGCTCTCGGATTCTACACCGTTATCGAAGCTGCTCTCGGCGCAGATATGGTCGCTCAGTCCGAATCCCGCGAGCTGGCGGAAAAGGGCTTCCTTACAAGCTCCTGCTGCCCTGCCTTCGTGGCATACATAAAGTCCGCTTTCCCCAAGCTCCTGCCTCTCGTTTCCCACAATCCGTCTCCCATGACGGCGCTTGCAAAGTATCTCAAGGAAAACGACGAGAACTGCAAGGTCGTATTCATCGGACCCTGCACCGCAAAGAAGGCAGAGGCTCAGCTTGAAGAAGTCAAGCCCTTTGTTGACGTTGTCATCACCTTTGAGGAGCTTCAGGCTCTCTTCGACAGCCGCGACATCGATATCACCACGCTCCACGAGGACGTGCTGGATAACGCTTCCTACTTCGGACGCATCTTCGCCCGTTCCGGCGGTCTTTCCGACGCCGTTGCTCAGGCAATGAAGGAGCAGAATATCGACTTCGATCTTAAGGCTGTGCCTTGCGACGGAATCGAAGCCTGCCGCGTTGCGCTTCTTAAGGCAAGCAAGAATCTTCTCGACGGAAACTTCATCGAGGGTATGGCTTGTCTCGGCGGTTGTATCGGCGGCGCAGGCTGTCTCACCCACGGAGAAAAGAACAAGGCCGAGGTCGATAAATACGGCAGAGAAGCTATGGAAAAGACCATCAGCGATGCCGTTTCGGTGCTCAAATAAAACGAAATCAAACATTACAATAAATATTAAAAAGGGAGTTTATTATGGCTAAAGTAACAGTTATCGGTGCCGGAAGCGTCGGCTCCACCATCGCGTACACCCTCGCATCCGGAGGTATCGCATCTGAGATCGTTATGATCGATATCAATGAAGAAAAGGCTCTCGGCGAAGCACTTGATATTCGTCAGGGTATGCCCTTCTGCCCCCCTGTATCCATTTATGCAGGCTCCTACCGTGATGCCGCAAATTCCGACATCGTGATCCTCACCTCCGGTCTTGCAAGAAAGCCCGGCCAGTCCAGACTCGACCTTGCTCAGGCAAACGTTAACATCACCAAGTCCATCATCGAGCAGGCAACCAAGTATGCCCCCGATGCAACCTACGTTATCGTTTCCAACCCCGTAGACATCATCACCTACGTCTGGAACAAGGTTTCCGGTCTCCCCGAAAACAAGATCATCGGCTCCGGTACCATCCTCGACACTGCACGTCTACGTGCAAGGATCTCCGAATACTACAACATCAGCCAGCAGAACGTTCACGCATACGTTTTCGGCGAGCACGGCGACTCTTCCTTCGTTCCGTGGTCCGTTGCAAACATCTCCAACGTTCCCGTTGCTGAATATCCCAAGGCTATCACCCTTCCCAACCGCATTTTCCCCGAGCTCAACTATCTTGAGGTTGAAGAATACATGAGAAAGTCCGGCGGACGCGTTATCCAGAGAAAGGGTGCCACCTTCTATGCGGTTTCCCTCTCCGTTTGCCACATCTGCAAGTGCCTGCTTAACGGAACCGACACCACAATGACCATTTCCACCATGATGCACGGCGAGTACGGCATCGAGGACGTTTGCCTCAGCATCCTTAACGTTATCGGCAAGGACGGAATCACCGGCAAGCTTCTTATGCCTCTCACAAACGAAGAGATCGGCCTCTTGAAGAACAGCGCAGACTGCCTCAAGGGTATCATCAACCAGATCACCATCTAAGGAGGAACTGACGTGAACTATCGCATTGAACACGATTCCATGGGCGAGGTAAAGGTGCCTGCCGATAAGTATTGGGCGGCTCAGACCGAGCGCAGCCGCGGAAACTTCCGCATTGGCGTTGGCATCGAAACGATGCCCCGCGAGATCACCAAGGCATTTGGCGTTCTCAAAAAGGCTGCCGCCATGGCAAACAATGCCCTCAAGCCCGAAAAGATGACTGCAGAAAAGCTTGACGTTATCTCCAAGGCATGCGATGAGGTTATCGCAGGAGAGCTCAACGAGCATTTTCCTCTCGTCGTTTGGCAGACGGGAAGCGGCACACAGTCCAACATGAACGCCAATGAGGTTATCGCAAACCGTGCAAACGAGCTTGCAGGCAAGAAGCTTTGCCACCCCAATGACGACATCAACATGAGCCAGTCCTCAAACGACACCTTCCCCACCGCGATGCACATCGCAGCTGTTTCCGCTATCGAGGATAAGCTTATCCCCGCTGCAGAAAAGCTCATCGCCACCTTCAAGAGCCTTGAAGAAATGCACGAAGGCATCACCAAGAGCGGACGCACCCACCTTCAGGATGCAACTCCTATCAGATTCTCCCAGGAGATCAGCGGATGGCGCTCCTCCCTTGAGATGGACATCGCTCTTCTCGAAAGATCTCTCCCCGCGCTCAAGACTCTGGCTCTCGGCGGCACTGCTGTCGGCACCGGTCTTAACGCTCCCGCAGGCTTCGACGTAAAGGTTGCAGAGGCTGTTTCCACAATCACAGGCAAGGATTTTGCCACCGCGGAAAACAAGTTCCACGCGCTCACCAGCAAGGACGAGCTCGTATTTGCTCACGGCGCTGTTAAGGCTCTCGCCTGCGATATGATGAAGATCGCAAACGACGTAAGATGGCTTGCTTCCGGTCCCCGTCTCGGTATCGGCGAGATCACCATTCCCGAAAACGAGCCCGGCTTCTCCAACATGCCCGGCAAGGTCAACCCCACTCAGTGCGAGGCTGTGACTATGGTTGCAGTTCAGGTAATGGGCAACGACGTTGCAGTTTCCATGGCTGCTTCTCAGGGTAACTTTGAGCTTAACGTGTTTATGCCCGTTTGCATCTACAACTTCCTCCAGTCCTGCCGACTCCTTGCGGAGGCTATCGTTTCCTTCAACGATAACTGCGCCGTAGGAATCCGTGCAAATGAGCAGAAGATGCATGACAACCTCCACAATTCCCTTATGCTCGTAACTGCTCTTAACCCCTACATCGGCTACGAAAACGCAGCAAAGACTGCGAAGAAAGCATACAAGGATAACATTTCTCTCAAGGAAGCATGCGTTGAGCTCGGATTCCTCACTGCAGAGAGATTTGACGAGGTCTTCAAGCCTGAAAATATGGCATAAAGAAAGGATCGATCAAAATAATGAAAATAGCATACTATCCCGGATGTACGCTAAAGAATAAGGCCAAGGATCTCGACCGTTATGCGATCGAATCCTTAGCCGCACTCGGATGGGAGCTTTGCGAGATCGAAAATTGGCAGTGCTGCGGAGGCATGTACACCTCTGCTGCCGATGAGATCGCCACCAAGCTGCCTGCAGTGCGCGCCCTTGCAAATGGACGCGACAACGGCGGTAAGGTTCTCACCGTATGCTCTGCGTGCTATAACGTTTTGAAGCAGACAAACCACGAGTTTTCAAAGAATCCCGATTTTGACGCTCGCGTGAACAATTATCTTAAGCCCGATTTCGAATATCACGGAGAAGCTGAGGTCGTTCACTTCCTCGAGTTCCTTCGCGATGAGATCGGATTTGATACTCTTGCAAAAAAGGTCGTTAAGCCCTTGAAGGGCAGAAAGATCGCCGCTTATTACGGCTGTCTGCTCCTCCGCCCCTCCGACGTGCTTCAGTTTGACTCTCCCGAAAACCCCAGCATCCTGGAGGATTTCATCCGCGCTCTCGGTGCTGAGCCCGTTATCTATCCCATGAGAAACGAGTGCTGCGGCGGCTATATCACCATTGAGGATAAGAACGCCGCTCAGAAGAGAAGCACCGCCGTTGCCTCCTCTGCTGAGGAAATGGGCGCAGAATTCATGATCACAGCTTGTCCCCTTTGTCAGTACAATCTCACTAAGAACGCTCTCGGTGAGCTTCCCGTTAAATATTTCACCGAGGTCCTGGCAGAAGCTCTCGGCCTCATAGAAGAATAAAGGAGTGTCTCTTATGGAAAACAAGATCAAGGAACAGATCCTCCGCATCAGCGGTTCAGCTGTAGAGAAATGTATGCGCTGCGGTAAGTGCTCCGCTACCTGCCCCTCCTATGATGAAATGGAATACCATCCCCATCAGTTTGTATATATGGTAGAAAAGGGCGACATCGAAAAGCTTATGGAGTCCGAATCCATATATAAGTGCCTCACTTGCTTTGCCTGCGTGGAAAGATGCCCCCGCGGCGTTGAGCCCGCAAAGGTTATCGAGGCTGTGCGTCTTGAAAAGATCAGAAAGCAGGGCGCAAACCACTTGACCCCCGACCAGATCCCTGCCCTTCTCGATGAAGATCTTCCCGGACAGGCGCTTATGGCGGCATTCAGAAAATACGCGAAGTAAGGAGGAATAACCGAAATGCAAAGAATTGGCGTATTCGTATGTCATTGCGGTACCAACATTGCAGGAACCGTTGACGTAAAAACGGTAGCAGAGACTCTTCTGAAAGAGCCCGGCGTCGTTTATTCCATAGACTATACCTACATGTGCTCCGAAGCAGGTCAGAACCTCATCAAGGACGCTATCAGAGATTATAAGCTCTCGGGCATTGTCGTTTGCTCCTGCTCCCCCAGAATGCACGAAAATACCTTCCGCAAGGCTGCAGCCTCCGCAGGTCTTAACCCCTATATGGTTGAGATCGCAAACATCCGCGAGCAGTGCTCCTGGATACATAAGGATATTACCGAGGCCACCGAAAAGGCTGTTATTCTCGGACGTGCCGCTATTGCAAAGGTACATCTCAATGCTCCCCTGATCGCAGGTGAGTCCCCCGTTACAAAGAGAGCTCTCGTTATCGGCGGTGGTATCGCAGGCATTCAGACTGCTCTCGACATTGCAGACGCAGGCTTTGAGGTCGATATCGTTGAAAAGCAGCCCACCATCGGCGGCAAGATGACTCAGCTCGATAAGACCTTCCCCACCCTCGACTGCGCAGCTTGTATCCTCACTCCCAAGATGGTTGAATGTGCTCAGAATGAGAACATCAACATCTTCGCATACAGCGAAGTGGCAGAGGTATCCGGCTTCGTCGGAAACTTCACCGCAAAGATCAGAAAGAAGGCCCGTTACGTTGACACCACAAAGTGCACGGGCTGCGGCATCTGCACCGAAAAGTGCCCTCAGAAGAAGGTTCCCAATGAATTCAACATGGGAATGGACAACCGCCGCGCGGTTTACATCCCCTTCGCTCAGGCAGTTCCGAAGGTTGCCACCATCGACGCAGACTACTGCACCATGCTCAAGACCGGCAAGTGCGGCGTTTGCTCCAAGGTTTGCACCGCCGGCGCTATCGACTACACTCAGAAGGATGAGATAGTTGAACGCAAGTACGGTGCTATCGTCGTTGCAACGGGCTTCAACCCCATCGACGTTAAGAAATTTGACGAGTATGCTTACTCCCAGTCCAAGGACGTTATCACTTCTCTTGAGTTTGAGCGCCTCACCAATGCTGCAGGCCCCACTCAGGGTAAGCTCCTCCGCCCCTCCGACGGAAAGCATCCTCACACCATCGTGTTCGTTCAGTGCGTTGGCTCCAGATGCACCGCAGAAAAGGGCAAGAGCTATTGCTCCAAGATCTGCTGCATGTACACCGCAAAGCACGCAATGCTCACACGTGAAAAATATCCCGACACAGATGTTTACGTATTCTATATCGACGTGAGAACCCTCGGCAAGAACTTCGACGAGTTCTATCGCCGTGCCGCAGAGGAATACGGAGTTCACTACATCAAGGGCATGGTGGGCAAGGTTGCTCCCCGCGCTGACGGCACCCTTGACGTTCAGGCATCCGATCTTCTCATGAACGAGCAGCTGCACATCAATGCAGACCTCGTTGTTCTTGCGGCTGCTATCGAGCCCGACAAGAGCGCAAGACCTCTTGCAACTATGCTTACGGCAAGTATGGATACAAACGATTTCTTCACCGAGGCTCACCCCAAGCTTCGTCCCGTTGAGAGCCCCACTGCGGGTATCTTCCTTTCGGGCGTATGTCAGGGACCCAAGGATATTCCCGAAACCGTTTCACAGGCGTCTGCTTGTGCGGCAAAGGTGATCGGACTTCTTAATAAGACCAAGCTTACCTGTAACCCCTGCGTTGCTCATTCCGATGAAATGCTCTGTAACGGCTGTTCCTCCTGCGAGAAGGTATGTCCGTACGGTGCAATTTCCTATTCCGATAAGGAGTTCAAGGGCCCCAATCGCACTACTCTCATTCGCCGCGTAGCGAGTGTAAACGAGGCGGTATGTCAGGGCTGCGGTGCTTGTACCGTAACCTGTCCTTCGGGCGCTATGGACCTTAAGGGCTTCACAAATGCACAGATAATGGCGGAGGTTGACGCGATATGCAAGTAAATAATGAATTCAAGCCAAAAATAGTTGCCTTCTGCTGTAACTGGTGCTCCTATGCGGGTGCAGACCTTGCGGGAACGAACCGTCTTCAGTATCCCGCTGACGTAAAAATTATTCGAGTTCCTTGCTCCTGCAGAGTAAACCCGATGTTTATCCTCCGCGCCTTCCAAAGAGGCGCCGACGGAGTTATAATCTGTGGCTGTCACCCCGGTGACTGTCATTATACAACGGGTAACTACTATGCAAGACGCCGTATGACGCTTCTGTTTTCAATGCTCGATTATCTCGGCATCGAAAGAGATAGAACGAGAGTTGAATGGGTTTCTGCCGCTGAAGGACAGAAATTTGCGGAAACGATGAACAGCTTTGTAAAGACCGTAACCGACCTCGGCGAGAATCGCAGATTGGAGGACTTAAGATGCAAGAAATAATGAAGAAAAAAGCTCTTGAGCTTCTGTCCTGTGGCACGGTTGACCGTGTTCTCGGTTGGGAAAAGGGTGAATTTGATTATGATATAACCCCCGCCGTTTTTGATAACGCCGAAGATATCGAGAAGAATCTCGTTTACGGCGCATTCTGCGGAGGTAACCTTTCAAAGTATCTCGTAAAGGAGAGCAAAAAGGAAGGGAAGATCCTCGTGTTCTTAAAACCCTGTGATTCCTATAGCTTTTCACAGCTTATAAAGGAGCATAGAGTAATAAGAGAAAATATTTACGCTGTAGGTATCGAGTGCTTCGGTAAGGCAGATATCGATATCGTAAAGGAAAAAACAGGAATTGCGACGGTTAAGAAGATCACCGAGCGTGACGGCGTGCTTACCGTTTACGGCCTTGGTGAAATAAGCAAGGAGCTTCCCATATACGAGGCTATGCTTGAAAAGTGCGTGTCCTGTAAGAGCAAGAAGCACCCCGTTTATGACGAGCTTCTTTGCGAGGAGGGTGAAAAGGTTGAAGATTGCAACCGCTTCGACGCTGTTACTGCTCTTGAAAATATGACACCCGATCAAAGATACGAATTCTGGAGAAACGAGCTTTCAAAATGTATCAGATGTAACGCCTGCCGCAACGCTTGTCCTGCTTGTACCTGCGAAAAATGTGTTTTCGACAACGATGCATCAGGTGTTGCGCAGAAGGCGGCGGTAACCTCATTTGAGGAAAATATGTTCCATATCATAAGAGCATTTCACGTCGCAGGAAGATGTACCGACTGTGGCGAATGTAGTAGAGTTTGTCCTCAGAATATACCGCTTCATCTTCTTAACAGAAAGTTTATTAAGGATATAAACGAGCTTTACGGCGAATATCAGGCAGGTGAGGAGTCGGAGGGCAGAACACCTCTTACGAATTTCACCTATACCGACGCAGAGCCGAGCGTAGTTCACGAAAGAGGAGGAAAGGATAATGCTTAAAATTAAGTTAAACGATCTTTTTTCCGCTGTTTCGGCAACAAAAAGGCTTTACGTTCCCGATAATTCGATAGAAAATACAGATACACACAAGCCGTTTATCGAGTGGAGCGTTGACCCCGATAAAAAGTGCGACAAGGTAAGAACCCCCAAGGATTTCTTCTTCCCGCAGACAGAAAATCTTGTC
>JAZMZX010000080.1:0-6945 GCA_045586225.1 Eubacteriales bacterium | reverse complement strand
ATTTTGACCTTTTGTCCGTTTGGCAGCGTATATTCCAGATTGATAAAGCTTCCCGGCAGTACGTTAAGACTTTCGACCTTTGGCAATCCCTCAATATGAAGCAGGGTGTTGAATTCGTGAATAATCTGTGCCTTAAATTCCTCAAACTTTTCCTTGCCGCCGAGGTTAATGTACTGCTTCCAAAAGTCCATGGTAAAATCGCCGTCGGCGTAGCACCATCCACAGTAATGCTCATTGAACGAGCCGTCTTTTTCGCGGCTGATGCTGCTGTCCTCCAGAGGCATACCACAGCATTGGCAGATCAGCTCTCTCGGTGAGCCGAGGAGCGTGTTGATCGAAACGTCGAAGATCGCGGACAGAAGCTTGAGCGTTTCGGTGTTGGGTACGGTTTCTCCGTTTTCCCAGCGGGACACCGCCTGACGGGTGACGAATACCTTTTCGGCAAGCTCCTCCTGGGAGAGCCCTTTTTTCGTTCTGAGATCACGAATAATATCCTTTGTTTCCATACGGTCACCGCCTTCTTTTCTGTGATTATATTATAACAAGGATCGGGATATATAACAAGCAACGGGCTGTTGCTTTCAGTAGGGACCGAATGCTTGCTTCATAAATCCGATCCTCGCCTTGAGTGCCATTTCCGTTGTTTCAGCCCTTTGCACGATATCAAAGCCGTGCATTGTGCCCCTCGTTTCATTCAGCGTAACCGGGATACCTGCTTCACGCAGCTTCTCTGCGTAGAGGATGCCGTCGTCGTGGAGGCAATCGAACTCTGCCGTTTCGATATAGGCGGGCGGTAAGCCGTCAAAGCTGTCAGCCTCAACGGGTGAATAATACACGTAGTCGGGGCGGCTCCTGTCCACCGCCGTCATAGGAGAGATACGGCTTGAAAGGGAAGAGTTCCACATTGGGGTGTCGGTGTATTTTCTGCAGGACTCGCTGCAGTTGCGGGCATCGAGGAAGGGATAGGGGAGCATCTGAAAGCGAAGCTTGACGGGGTGTCCTCTGTCCTTTGCCATCATGGCGATACCGACAGCAATGGCTGCGCCTGCGCTGTCGCCGCCCACGCCTATGCGCGTGCGGTCGATTCCGAGGGCATCGGCGTTGCTGTACGCCAAGCACATGGCGGCGTATGCGTCCTCGAAGAACACGGGGTGGCGATTTTGCGGCGCAAGACGATAGTTTACGAAAAGCACCCTGCAGCCTATGTCGCGGGCGTAGCGCATTGCGTTTTTGTAGTGATATCCTGCAGCAGGCAGCACAAAGCCTCCGCCATGGACGTAGATGAGGCAAGGCAAATTTTCTGCGGCGTCACGCGGCGAAAAGAGGAAGCATCCGATGCTTTCGCTGTCATAGCTTTGTACCGAAAGCGGCTTTGCCGAAACGTCTTTGCTTTTGTGAATGAATCCCGGTGTTTTCATGTTCGGCACCGCAAGACGGAGAAACCCTTCGCTGATGGGCGGTGTGAAGTGCGAAAACGGGAAAAACTCTTTTTTGATAGGGTATTTTGGCATGGAGGCTCCTTTTCGTTGCTGACGGTCGCGGGCTTTGCCGTGATATAACCGTATCGGGTTTATGCGTGATATTCAACCGCGGATGGGGGGCAAACAAAGCGGCCGATGAGGCGCGCGACCCCATCGGCGGGCTGATCGATGCTTACTTTTTCTTATGGATTTCCGTAACGGTGGAGCCTAAAAAGCCTGGGTGACTTTTGCCGATGCGGCGCCCCTTGGAATCGTAGTGGTCGTGTGAGAAAACTCCCCTTTGAGTGGAGCCCACCTTGCGGCCGCGGTTGTCGTAGTGGTTTGTGCTGCCGAACATGCCGCCGTGACTCACGCCTACCTTGCGGCCTTTGCTGTCGTAATGATTGGTGGAGCCGAAAAGACCGGGACGGCTTTCGCCGATCTTTCTGCCCTTGCTGTCGTAGTGGTTGGTGGTGCCGAAAAGGCCCGGGCGGCTCGTGATCTTATCCTTTGGCATAGGTATCCTCCGTGATCCGCAATATCGGTGCGTACCCTGACTGCTTATTACACTGTAATTATATCGCATTTATTTTTGAATTTCAACAGCGCATGCTGCAAGTGGGATACGATAGCCTGCAAGCTGGGGCTGACGCAGACCGCAGCGCTGAGAATTTTTCCGTATCACACCGAAAAAATTCACAAAATCATCGAAAAAAACTGTGAAAATCACCTTTGAATATTAACATTTAATGTATTATAATACAAAAATCGAGTATTTACGATGACCGAGTCGGTGCCTGATGCAAACTTAAGAAAAGGTCGATTTATTAGCAAATGAAGGAAACACACGAATTTCTGATCCCGGACTATTATCTCCGATTCAAATGCAAAATGGGAAATTGCCGCTCTGCCTGCTGCGTTGGCTGGCCTATCTCAATTTCCATGGAAAACTATTTCCGCCTGCTGGGACTGGACTGCAAAAAGCCGCTGCGTGACCGCCTTGACTGCGGCATACACGTTACGGAACACCCGACAGAGGACGAATATGCCCGCTTTGAGCCGCGTTACGACGGAAACTGTCCCATACGGATGGAGGACGGCAGGTGCGCCCTTCACGCGGAGCTGGGAGAGGATATACTTCCCGATGTTTGCCGCCTTTATCCTCGGGGCATCCATGCGGAGGACGGAATATACGAGTGCTCCTGTGCAAACAGCTGCGAGGCTGTGCTTGAGGAGTTCATCGAAAGGGAAGAGCCTATTTCCTTTTCCTTTGTGAAAATGACGGTGAATATGCCGCCGATAACGAAGCGCAAGTCTTTTTTTGAGACTATGGGTATGGAGCAGCGGATACGGCTCCACCTCGGGCTGATAATGCAGGACCGCAGAATGACGCTGCCTGAGCGCATCATTTGCATCGGTGACGTGCTTGACCGCATTGATGCGTCAATGGAAGCAAAGGATAAGGCCATGCTCGACGGCATACTGAGCGAAAAGCCAAGGGCAGAACTGTGTGCCCTCCGTCTGGATGAGGTAAGCGCAGAGCATCTCAGCTTCGGTCTCGACGTGGTTGAGAGGATGGTGGAGACACTGGACGCACGCAGCGATAGCATCCGCGCTTGCGGTGAGGCAGCCCTTTTATACTTCGGAAGCGCAGAAGGCGCGCTTTCGCGCTACTGTGAGGCGAAGTCGCATTTTGAAGCTCTTTTGCCTGATTGGGAGATATTCTACGAGCATATGCTGGTGAATCATATGTTTTTCTCCCATTTCCCATTTCAGGACAGACCTGAGGGGATGCACAGCGAATTTGTGGCGCTGTCTGCGGTTTACGCGCTCCTTCGGTTTCTTGGCATTGGCTGCATGGCAGAAAAGCAGGAGCTGACGGCGCTTATCGACGGAATGGCGGCCGCCTTCCGCCTTATCGATCATACGGAATTTGACCGCTATGCATCCCATCTTCTTGCGAAAATGAACTGTACGTCGAAATCAGCACTATACGGTCTTTTGATCCTTTAACGAAAAAAGCCGCCCGAGAGGGCGGTTTTTTATTTGATGTATCTTGTGCCGCATTCACATCCGTGCGCATTTCAGAAGCATTGCGCACTTTACCGCGAGCAGCATGAACGTCAGCGTTACGGCGTATGCCTCTCTTGTCAATGCCAGAAAGAGCACCGTGACAATGCCTATGAAAAGAGACGTGAACGTGACTGCCTGCCCGATTTTCAGGGACGAGGTCTTTGCCGGCAGCAGCTTGAGGGCGCCGCATAGCACAAGGGACAAAAACAGCACCCAATGGATGGCTCTGATAAAAGGGGAGACAGCGGTATAGCCGATGAGGTTCACCGAATACACGTGCACGCCCGAGGATTCGGGATAAAGGGGAAGCAGGATGGAGAGCAGAGAAAGCAGGTCCATGATGCCGAAGGTAAGGCGGCATATGCTTTTTATGCCGGAGCTTTTTTCCTTTTCCGCAATGGATAAAAGCTTTTCTCCCGAAAGGAGAAGGTCGATGCTGACGCCGAAAAATTCGGATATTTCCTTAAGTGAATCGATGCCGGGATATCCGCGCCCCGATTCCCACTTGGAAACGGCGGTCCTTGAAACGTAAAGCTGCTCGGCCAATTCCTCCTGAGTGAGGCCTTTGCTTTTTCGCAGCTCACGGAGCTTTTCGTGAAATTCCACGGCACGTTCTCCTTTCAGCTTTCTATTGCTATCGCTTTTGAAAAATATACTGCCCCTCCGCTGAGAAGCAGTCCGCCGACGATATCCGTGAGCCAATGAACGCCCGACACGAGCCTTCCCGCAACGGTGACGGCGGAAAATGCGACGGCAAATACCGTCACAGCCCTCCGAAGACGTGGGCTTTTAAGCCTCGGATTCAGAAAAAACACAATGGTCGGCATAACGGAAAGGGTCAGCAGCGTCGTCGACGATGGATATGAGGCCTCTTGCCTGCCGTTTATAAGAACAGGCCTATAGTTGAGAGGCAAGCACTCGAAAAGCACGTAAGCGGCGATGACAGCCCCGTAATACGCGCCGAGGAAAAGGATATCACGGTCCACTCGGAAAAGGCTTTTCCGCTTTATAAGCTGCAAAGCGCCTATCCCGGCAAAAAGGATGCACACAGCCACGGGCACGAGCCCCATAAAATCGGTTACCGTGTAAAGCCACATGTGCACGCCAGTTAGCTTATGAAACCAAAGGTTGACCGCGGCAAAGCCAACGTCCGTTCCGCTCTCGCCTGCCGGTTGAACGTCAACGGCGGTGAGCGCAAGCGTGAAGGCGGCAAATGCCGCAAGGTGAGCGATGCCGAGGGCGAGGCACCTCTTCGGTGAGATTTTCATTTTTGTGTCCTCCGTATTCTTTTGCCCGTGGGCTACCTTGAGAATATCGGAAAACACAGTGCATGCCAAGAGCCGCGGCGTCACGGCAGCGACACTATACGTGTCATAACGCCGCGGAGGCAATTTATCGGGGAGATTTCGGCCTTAGGCCTTATCTTTCGCTGAGGATCGAGTCGATCTCGGCGAGCTCCTCGGCTGCAAGGCTCATATTATCGAGGGCCTTCACGTTTTCCTTCACCTGCTCGGGCTTGGAGGCACCGATGAGGGCGGAGGTGACGACGGGAGAGCGGAGAGTCCACACGAGAGCGAGCTGTGCCAGAGTTTGTCCGCGTTTTGCGGCAACCTCGTTAAGGGCACGAACCTTTTTCATAAGGCCTTCGTTAATGTCGGAGGCGCGGAGGAAGCGGGGGTCGTGGATGGCGCGGGAATCCTCGGGGATGCCGTTAAGGTAACGGCCTGTGAGTCTGCCTCCTGCAAGAGGACCGAACGCCATGATACCAACGCCCTCCTCGGAAAGCACGTCTGTAAGCCCGTGCTCGATGGAGCGGTTGAACATATTGTAATTGGGCTGATGGATGAGCATATGCATGCCCATATCCTTCATACATTCGATGGCGCGGCGCGCCTCTTCGGGATTATAGTTTGATATGCCTGCGTAAAGCGCCTTACCGCTTTTGACGATATCGTAAAGCGCGCCCACAGTTTCCTCGATGGGAGTACCATTGTCGGGGCGGTGGTGATAGAAGATATCAACGTAATCGAGATTCATACGTTTCAGCGACTGGTCGATGCTGGCGATGAGATACTTCCTTGAGCCGTTGTTGCCGTAGGGACCCTTCCACATATCGTAGCCCGCCTTCGTTGAGATAACGAGCTCGTCGCGGTAGGTGTGCCAGTCGCGGCGGACGTGCTCACCGAAATTGCGCTCAGCCTCTCCGTAAGGAGGGCCGTAGTTGTTTGCAAGGTCGAAGTGTGTGATGCCGTTGTCGAATGCGGTGCGCAGTATCTTCTGCTGCGTGCCGAAGGGGGTGATGTCACCGAAATTGTGCCAAAGACCCAGGGATATCAAGGGGAGCATAAGGCCGCTTTTGCCGCATCTGCGGTATTTCATTTTGCCGTAGCGGTCCTCTTCGGGAGTGTAGGGCATATACTGTTCGTAGCTCATGAGGGGCTCCTTTTATGTTTTGATTTTGTTCATTTCATCAACAAATGCGGTGGGCTTGGCGGTCATTTCCACCCAAGCCGTACGAAATCCGCTTCTGTACGCATTGCGTACCGACCTGACGTTGCTCCAGGCGGCGCAGTAGAAGGGCACCTTGCCGCGGTCAAGTATCTCCAGCGCCAGGCGGCTCGTTATGGCGGATGCGATGCCTTGCCTTCTGTATTCGGGCAAAACGTCAACGCCGATCTGCCACATGGTGTCGGAGTCTGCCGAGCAGCCTGCCAGCCCCACGAGGCGGTCGCCGTCGTAGGCGCCCACGCCGAGCACGTCAAGATGCGGGCGGTCACAGCACAGGGCATTGCTCCAGCAGGGAAGGTAAAGGTCTCCGAAATCCTCGGGTGTCATCACCCGAAGCTCATAGGCACAGCCGAGAGGGCGGAGGCGATCCCGATCGGGTAAAAAATACTCTGCCATAAAGCATATCCTTTGCCCCATAGCTTCAAGCGCTTCGTTCAGCACGTGCATATGCGGAGTTTCGAAAAGATGCTCCACGGGATAGGAATTCACGTATTTTTCGGCGAGCCCGTAAAACTCGGGGGAAACGGATGCAACCACGTTATTACCGTATGAAACCAGCTGACATGAAAAGGGGAGCCTCAGGTATCGCCGTGCCTTTTCGTTTTCCTTTGATATAACGATAACGTTTTCCTGCTTTTCAAAGTCTTCGGGGGATGCGGAAAGGTCAATGGCAGACTGCTCCTCCGCTATCCGGAGTATCTTTTTGTTATCAAGCATCGTCTTTATAATTATTTGTTTTTCTTTTCCTTTGCGCGCTTATCGTTGATGATCTGCATATGCTCGGCGGTGATAAGCTCGACGCCGTTTTCCTTAGCCCAGTCAACGCAGCCCTTGAGCACCAGGGGAAGGAAAACTCTCGGCACCGCAAGCACGGTCTTAAGGGCATCGTCGGTGAATTTGATCT
>JAZMZX010000079.1:0-9398 GCA_045586225.1 Eubacteriales bacterium | reverse complement strand
GTTACGTTGTAGCCGTTTACTACAGAGGTATAACCCTCAACTGCTTCTTCGGTGATGGTGTATTCGATCTAAACGCCTGCTTCGTACTTTGCAAGGCCTTCGAAGGTCCATGCCCAGCCGTCAGCCTCGGTTACGGTGATGGTCTCAACGATCTCGCCGTTTGCGAGGAGGTTGACGGTGATGGATTCGGGACGGATTCCGTCCTGGTCGTTTGCGTCTACCCAGGTCTTGGAGCCGGAAACTTCAACGGTTGCGGGAACGTGAGTGTTGGTTACGTTGTAGCCGTTTACTACAGAGGTATAACCCTCAACTGCTTCTTCGGTGATGGTGTATTCGATCTCAACGCCTGCTTCGTACTTTGCAAGGCCTTCGAAGGTCCATGCCCAGCCGTCAGCTTCGGTAACTTCAACAGTTGCGATAACTTCGCCGTTTGCGAGGAGGTTGATGGTGATGGACTCGGGACGGATTCCGTCCTGGTCGTTTGCGTCTACCCAGGTCTTCTGACCTGCAACAACTACGGTTTCATAGTCGTAGGAGTTCTTAATGGTGAAGCCTTCCTCAGCGTTGCCGCTTACAGAGGATTCGTATTCGTCAACGTTGCCTTCGCGAACGGTGTAGGTGATCTTGTTGCCGTCCTTATCATATTCCACGAGTCCTTCGAAGGTGCCCTTCCAGCCGTCAGCAGCAGTTACGGTGATAGTGTCAGCAACAGTTCCGTTTGCAAGAAGCTCAACGGTGATGGAAGCGGGGCGCTTGCCGTCGCTGTTGTTATTGTCGTTCCAGATCTTTTCAACGTCGATATCAATGGTCTTTACGGTGTTGGTCACAACGGCGGTAGTTGCGTCAACAGAGCCGCGGGAATATACGCCGCTGCCGAACATGGACCATCTGCTGGTGCCTTCAAAGTTAACGGTGTTGCCGTCAACAGTGATGCCGTATTCAGCGGTGATGTTTGCATTGTCGGTGCCATAGATGAAGATCGCAGTCTTCTTGAACTGGCTGGGGAGAGACTTGCTTACGAGCGCCTGCTCGGAAGCGGTAAGGGGATACTTGGTCCAAACGATGGTATCTTCACCGCCGGTGGGCTTGATAGCAACGAGAGTGCTGTCGATATCATCGAATACAAGCTTGTTGCAGGGGGTGATGATGTTCCAATCCTTTGCGGAGGGATAAGTAAAGGTAAATACGGGAGCGACTACGGAAGAAACATAGTTCGGAACGTTCTTTTCACGGATCTCGATCTTCTTGGCAGAGCCGTCCTCGTTCATGTAGTCCTCAAGGATGAAGGAGAATTCCCATACGTTGCTGTTATCTGCCTTCTTGTCTGCGGAGGTAACGGTGATGGTCTCAAGATATTCGCCGTCTACGTAAACGTCAAGCTTGATGCTGCCGGGTCTTACGCCGAGGCCGTTGTTATTATCGTTCCAGTACTTTTCGCCGTTTACAATAATGTATTCGGAGGTACCGATGAGAGTGTTCTTGATAACGAAGCCGCCTTCGTTGGGGATGATGGAGGATCTGTAGTTTTCTACGTCTGCTTCCTTGACGGTGTAAACGATGATGTCTCCGTCAGCGTTATACATTGCAAGGTCGGACCAGTAGTATGTCCAGCCGTTGTTTGCGGTGAGGGTTGCCTCATCGATCTTTTCGCCGTCAGCGAAGAGATACACGGTGATAGCGGAGGGACGGAGTCCTTCGGTGTTCGCGTTATCGTTCCAGATCTTGTTTACGGTAACGGAAGCGGGAATGAGAGAGTATACGTTTGTAACGTTGATCGTTTCGGAAGCGGAGTCGGAATCGAGAGTTACGCTTCCGTTTGCGGTGGAGTATTCGGTGGATACGTAGTTATAATTGCCAATGGCAACGTCCGCATTGTTTTCACCCATTACCTCATACACGTAATAAGTGCCGAAGGGGAGGTTTGCAACAACGTTGGAAGCGGTAACACTGCCTGCGGGAACGGTTACGTCAACGGTGCTCTTGAGCTGTGTCTTTGCAGCGTCTGCGTAAATGTTGAAGGTGAAGGTCTTGTCTGCATCGAGGGATGCGCCTACGATGGTCTTCTGAACGGTGATGAAGCCTGTGTCTGCACTGCCTTCGCCGCCGCCAAGCTTAAGGTCGATGCCGCTGCCGCCGACAACAGAGCCGTTCTGCCAGTTGGAATTGTCCGTGCCGAGACCGGGGCATGCGTTGTTTTCATCCCAGTAGTTGGTGGTTACGGTGAGAACAACGGGAACGCTGATCTTGTCACCGTTCATGGCGATGGAAACGGTCTTTTTGAGAGTTACGGTGTAGGAAACGGGCTCGCTCTTGGTGCCAACGGGGAAATCGCCTTCGATACGGATCTGTGCGTTTCCGTCACTGTCGGTGCTGGTGCCGAGGTCGCCGCGGGTGAAGCTTACGCTGTTGCCGCTTGCATCCTTTGCAACGATGTCGAGTCCCTTTACGTCAGCCTCGGTGAGTGTGAACTCAATGTTCTGAGACTCGCCGTTTACGGTGACTTCAGCTTCCAGAGACACGTTTATGTCAATGTGGTCAACAGATGTGCTGCTACCGCCGGAGAGTGTATCATCACCGGGACGGGGACCGGTGGGACGGTGATTGCCGCCGCCGGGACCTGCAAAAACTGTGATAGGAAGCACTCCGAAGATCATAACGACCGACATAAGGAGAGCTGCTATACGCTTGAAGATTTTTTCGTTTTTCATAGTGTTCCACCTCAAAAAACAGATTGGATAATTTGATTTGATTCCAGTTATCAGAGTTACAGATTTGCCGCACCGTTCGGTTACATTTCGTAGTTTCGTTTCGCTTTTGGCGCGTTTTCGAAAACTCGGTCACAAATTTTGGTGATATTTTCGGCTATTTTTTCTTTCGTGACACTATATTATCACTATATCGCCCTGTTGTCAATCACTTTTTTCGATTTTTTAGTACTATTTTGCGACTTTTTGTGACTTTTCAGCCGATTTCCTTCAATTTTATTTTTAGCATCTGCCGTTTTTTGCCATGAGCATCAAATAAATCCCCCCTGCTCCCGCGTTCGGTCACATCATGTTTTTTGTTCGATACTCCTCATCTTTATAATAGTCCGGAGCAAAAAATCCGCCCGAAAAAGCAGATTTTCGCCCCGGAAACGTCGTAAAATCTCCCCGCGAGCAATACCACAAAAAGGAACTTCGGATAATTTCCTCCCGCACGACGTCACAGAAAGTTAACAATTTTCGGGCGCTCTTTCCCGCCCTTTTCAGCGGGAAAACCCACTCAAAGATCCGTCCGATTTTCCGATATGCGCTCATTCCCCTGCACATTTATGGGATTTCTCACAACCACAGCTCCATAGAAAAAAGCACCCTTGTGGGGTGCTTGCGAGGAGATTCTGAACTCTTTAAATGTGCCAATATTTCTGCTATATCTTCTTTCCGTTGCACATTTATGGGTGTTCTCACAGCCTCTCCTCCAAAAAGAAAGGACAGCTTTCGCTGTCCTTCTTTATGGAGGCGAGGAGAATCGAACTCCTGTCCGAAAACCCATTCACTTCACTTTCTACGGGCGTAGATCACCTACGTTATCTCCCGTCTCCCGCGCGGATGATCGCGCTCGGGAAACGGCAGCACTTTAATGCGTGGCCGCTTCAAGTGCGAAACTGCGGCTCACGTGCACCACTGTAGTGACGCCCGCACCGAGGTCGTGGTCCCCCTCGGTGAAGACGCGCTGCACTTAGGCAGCGAGAGCTAAATCTTCGTTAGCGTTTAATTTTAAAATAGGGCCGGATTAAAGAGCTTTCCCCGTGCTCTGCCCGCTTATAAAGCTTCAGAATCCCCGTCGAAACCATTACGCCCCCGGAGATATATGCAAAACGGCAAATGCCGCGCCGCATCATTCGTATCTGTCACGTCCCTTTGTGTAGCGCTCCATGGTGCGGTCCGCCTGACGCTTTGCGTCGGACTCACGCTTATCGTAGAGCTTCTTGCCGCGGCAAACACCGACCTTCATTTTCACTCTCGATCCCGAAAAATAAAGGGACAGAGGGATCAGTGTATACCCGTCCTGAGTCACCTTGCCAAAAAGCTTATTTATCTCGCGCTTATGCATAAGCAGCTTTTTCGGACGCATAGGGTCACGGTTGAAGATATTGCCCTTTTCATAGGGACTGATATGGAATCCGTATGCGAAAAGCTCTCCGCCCTCGATACGGCAATACGAATCCTTCAGATTCGTTTTCCCCTCGCGGATGCTCTTCACCTCGGTGCCGAAAAGAGATATTCCCGCTTCGTAGGTATCTTCGATAAAATATTCGTGTCTTGCGGCGCGGTTCTCAACAATGAGCTTGCCGTCCGTTTTCTTTTTATCCGCCATGGGAATGCCTCCTTTCAAGAGTTGTATCCGTTATTATATACCACACTCCGTGCATTTGTCAAGGATGGCGCAAAATTACCCATAATGCAACAAAACGATTTACTAAAGCCGCGTTTACTGATATAATTATTGTGTACCGAAACCGAAAGCGAGGACAAAAGCATGGAATCCTTCAAAAAATACGTAGACACCGCCCTCTCCCTGGGAGCTGCGGACGCGGTAGAGTTCAAGCTCTCCGACATAGCCTTCGACAGCCGCACCCTTCTCAAATGTATGTTTGGTTGCACCGACTGGGGGAAATGCCACGTTTGCCCCTCCCGCCCCGGCTCTCCCTCCCTTGCGGAATACAAGGAAATGCTCTCCCGCTACAGCGGCGGCATTATTATCCACACACACGATAAAAAGCTTTCGCAGCAGATCTCCTTCGCCATTGAAGGTAACGCCTTCCGCGACGGTCACTATTTTGCCTTCTCCCTTTCCGACTGCGCCCTTTGCTCTCAGTGCGCGGCTGTCACAAACGAGCCCTGCCGCTTTGCAAGGATGGCGCGCCCCGCATTCCACAGCGTGGGCATCGACGTATTCAAAACGGTGCGCGGTCTCGGTCTGCCTATTGAGACCCTCTCCGACCCGGACAACCAGGAGCAGAACTGGTATTCCGCCGTGTTCATAGAGTAATAAGGAGAAATAAATGAAAATACCGATCAGCGACAATCTGATAAAGCATTATCTCCGAAACGTTTATTTCATCACGGGACACAGCTGCGCCGGCAAATCCACAATGGTGAAGATGCTGTCGGAGCGCTACGGCATGGTCTTTTGCGGCGAAAACTATAACGACGTTTTCCCTCGTGAAAAGCTTTCCCGCTGGAAGCAGCCTGCCCTCTCCTATTTCGACACAATGAATAGCTGGCAGGAATGGCTATCCATGACCCCCGAGGAGCATCACAGATGGATCGAGGGCACCTCTGCGGAATGCACCGAGATCGAGATCCTTGAGCTTATTTCACGGGCTGCATCTGGCAAAAAGGTCATCGTTGACACGAACATCTCCCCCGACGTGCTTCGCGCCATATCGTCATACCGTAACGTTGCAATAATGCTCTGCGATCCACCCGATGCCTGCGGAACACGCTTCTTTGACCGCGACGACACCGACAAAAAGTTTATGATGGACGAGATAAACAAGTGCCCCGACCCCGAGGCAGCACTTGCAAACTTCAACGCCTGGCTGACCTACCGCCCCGAATCCGACATCGACTGGCAGCACACGGGATTTTTCACCTACACACGCACGGATTTCGAAAAGGACACCCGTGAGGAGGTGCTCGATATCCTTGCCACACACTTCGGTTTGAAATAACGCCCACGCTGGCGCCTCAGAATGACGCAAAAAAACGACCTGCCTTTTTGGCAGGTCGTTTTTTATTTCGCTCATTCGATGGTGAAGGAATAGTAGTTGGAAACTACGGTGTTATAGTTACCGGTGTCGCTGAACCATTCGTTAATGATATATTCGCCGATATCGTTCACGGCGTAGACCATAACGCAGTTATAGCCGCTGCCGTTGATGACCTCAGAATCCACGGATACCGTTGCCTTGCCGCCCTTGACCTCAGCCTCCAACATTGTGGTGCCGTTTATCTGGAAACGAACAGACTTGATGCTGTCGTCGGTGACCTTTGCGGTGATCTTCGTTTCGCCCGTGCGGATGGAAACGTCGTCCACCGTGATCTTATCGGAGGTGCGGTATACGCCGAGGGAGTTAACGAGGGTCTCGATGCTTTCAAACTGCTTATCCAGCCACTTCATACGGATAGAAACGAATTCCTTCATTCTTTCCGTTTCGGTTTCGAAGGTTGCGCCGTAGGATACCTGGTTTGCCCAGGTGGCATCGTTTGCCTTTGCTGCGGTGCGCATATAGTCGATATAATCGTCCATTATGCCGCCCTTGCCAATGAGGTCCTCGATCTCCTCATCGCGAAGCTCCTGCCAGCGCTCCCACACGAGAGTGAGGAAATAAGGGTCGCGGATGAGAAGGCAGTTCCACTGCTCCTCCTGATAATACTGCTCGACCATAAAGTCATAGCAGCGGCAGTGCCACTCCTCGGGACGCCAGGTGTTGCCGTTCCACAAAACGTTGCCCCATGCCCAGTCGAAGTCCCACTGAGGACCGATCTTCGCAAGCTCGTCAACGTCCTTATAGCAGAAGAAGCTGTTCTTCATGGTATCCCAGTTCATGATGAGCTCGCAGAAGATGAAGTTATTCACGAGGCTGTCCATATCGAACATTTCGGAATAGTGCAGACCGTCGTTTACGTCGTCCCTGTAGTCTACTTCCTCATAGTGCCAGGTCCATCTGTTGGCCACAACTGCCCTATACTGAGCATCCTCGTTTCTGAAGAAGAAGTCGTCGCTGTGAATTGCATATTCGAAGGACTGTATATAGTTATAGGTATAATTATAGAGGTACGATTCTCTGAAGGAATCAAAGCCGTGGCCGGTAGGCTCGGGGGTATTGAAGTAGAGAGGCTGCTTATAGGCAGTCTCGGTGCGCATCAGCGAGCCGTCGCCCTGGCTGTAGAAGTCCATTTCAAGAAGGAAGCCGCCCGTCTGCTCGGGGAGCTCGGGAAGTCCCCATTCGGTGAAGACGTAAACGTTCTTCTTATATTCGATCTGTCCCGTTTCCATCCAGGACCAGTCAGTGAGCATTGCGTTCGTGATGCCCTCTGCAAGCTTCGTTTCATCGGCAAAGCCGATCTCGCCTGCAAGGCGCTTCGTTTCCGCGATGACCTCGCCGGCGGTCTCTGCATATTCCTCCCAGTCGAACACGTCAACGCGTGTTTCGTCCACTCTGATGTGCTCGGTGAGCTGATATACGCCCTTATACTCACCGTTATATATCAGAACGACGTTTTCGGAATTCATGTAGACCTCAGTGCCGATGGCCTTGGAGAAATCCTGAATAAGCACGTTTCTCATAAGGGTGGGGTCGAGGCCGTTTGCCATAAGGCACCAGTGCTTATTGGGTCCCTCCTCGTCGATACCGAGAAGATTTGCTTTCGTTTCAAGCTTGAGCTTGAAGGGCTTCTTCGCAAGCCTTGAGGTGGAGTTGCCGCGCACTCTTATCTCTGCGTCTCCGTTATAGAGGAAGCCCTCAAATTCTGCCGAGCCGCAAAGCTTCATTTCAACGTCTGTATAATTTCCCATAGGTACGGTGGAGTACTTTTTGTCACTCGTTATGTACATAACGGGAAGGTAGCTATAGTAAATGGAGATATCGTCATAGCCGTCGCACTGAACGGTGATAAGGCTTTCAACGTCTCCGGCGGAGGGGGTGAATTCGGGCACGGATGTCCTTTCCACTCTGGAGGTGCCGGAGGTAACGTTCTTGATTATCCACTTGAACTGTGCTTCCTCGGGATAGCCTGCCAGCTTGATGGGCTGATCCGCAGCCACGTAGTCGGTTATGAATGAGCCGCTCTGGGAAGAAACGACCTTGATGGTGAACACCTCGGTGAAGGTGCTGCAGGTCGCCGTCAGCTTAACGGTGACAAAGCCCTCCTCGGGCTGCTTGACGTGTGCTGTCACGCCGTTGATCTCGATCACGTCGGGTGAATCGGACTCCCAGGAGATGGAGAGCCCCGCAACACGGCTGGGAAGAATGAAATTGTTCTTGACCTTGTCCTTATCCTCATTTCCCGCAAATTTGATGGTGGTAAGATCCATCACGGAGAAGGAGGGATTATCCATCAGCTCTGCGATAAGGGGATAAAATCCGGGAGAAACGTTCCACACGCCGGAAAGGCTCAGAGAGCCGTCTGTCAGCGCGGTCTGCGACACGGATTCGCCAAGCCCGTTATGGGCAACGCCGGTGCGGCTGAAGAAATAAAGATTCTTTCTCACTCTTGCGGCGCTGTCGCCGGATGCGATGGCGCAGGCATTCTCGCCCTGGAACTTTGCCTCTGCCACGAGCACCACGTCCTTGAGGGAGCCGAGATCCGTTTCACGGATACGGCCGATGATGCCGCCGCAGGTATCCCATCCGCCGTTGTCGGCGGTGACCGTTACGTTACTGAATATATTTTCTATGCTGATACCGTTATTGGATACGGAGTTCGAAGTCTGTGTGCGGCACTGACCGATAAGGCCGCCCACGCCAACGCTTCCGGAGCCGGAGAACTCAACGGAACCGGAAAGCAGCGAAACGGAGGATATCTCCGCAAAGCCGTTTACCTGGCCCGCAAGGGAGCCGACACCCGTTGCCGCCGTGGAGGAAAGCACGATGTCAACATCCTTCAGCACAACGTTTTTAATAATTGCAGGATCATTCTTTTTACCGCTTCCCACGGAGCCGAAAAGCCCCCAGAAGGAATTGTCCGAGGTCGTCTCTTCTATTCTGAGACCCGAGATAATATGATTTCTGCCGTCGAAGGTACCGGAGAAAACTCCGTCGCCTCTGTAGGCGCCGCTTTCGCCCGTTCTGCCGATAGGCTGCCAGGAATCGATCTCGGAAAGATCTATATCGATAACGAGAACATAATCGCCGCTGAGAGGATAAGCCTTATCAACGCCGATCTTCATAAGCTCCTCAGCAGATTTTATGGCAATGCCGTCGACTCTGTCGGCATCCTCGTCGATTACCGGAACGTATTCGGTGTCCGCCTCCGTTTCGGTGATCTCTTCAGTGTCACTTTCCGATTCCGCTGTCACGTCCGGGGGAACGATAACTCCCGGGGAATCGTTGCAGGCAGCCACAGCCAAAAGAGAGAGTGTCGCCAGCATGCACGCGATCAACTTAAGATAAAGAGAGCTTTTTTGCATAATCATGTTCTCCGTGTCGGTCTTTTGTATATCGCAAATTTGTGAAACACACACAAATTTGCGATGTTACCCTTCATTATAACCTATTAATATTACTATTTCAATAGTTAAATTATAAATAAAAAAATTGTTCAATAACAAAAAATTAAAAAATCAAAATCCCTTTTTCCGTTGTGTTACGGAGCGCCTTATGGTATCATAAAAGCAGAACGATATTC
>JAZMZX010000078.1:0-14774 GCA_045586225.1 Eubacteriales bacterium | reverse complement strand
GCGGAAATACTGCCGAATACGTATGCAAACACGTTTGCGGGGTGCTTCACCTTTTTATCGAGGGCTCTCAGCTCGTCGAGAGCGGTATATTCCTTTTCGGTGTACTGTGTGCGGATCTTCTCCACGAGAAATTCTTTGTCGTTTCTGTTCATTTTCTTTTCTCCTTTTCATTTTGTGAATCCATTTTAGCTTTTCGGTTTTTGCGAGTTATTTAAGAAATGTTTGAGTTTTGTTAATTCGTATTATTCTTGCCGTTGCTCAAGCTGCCCTGCTGCGGGAATTAACACTCACCTCGCATCTTACGGGTATATTATAGGGCGGGAGTGTTTTTGACTTGTTTTTGAAATGTTTGAGTTTTATTAAAAAGAAAAGCTCCCGCCTTTTTGGGGCAGGAGCTTTGTATGACGATCTTTTTGAAGCTTAGCGGGATTTTGAACACAAGCCTTGCGGATGCGTTTGTGCGGGGCATTCGTTTGGTTTACGCAAACCGCAAATTCTTTGAATTTGCTGCGGATCAAGTGTGTTATTCACCGAAAAACAAAAAAGAACGGTCGCTGACCGTTCTTCTTTGCTTTATGCGGGAAACGGGACTTGAACCCGTACAGTGTGAACTACACGCCCCTCAAACGTGCGCGTCTGCCAGTTCCGCCACTCCCGCATATTCCGCTTCAGATCCGGGATTTTTGTTCCCTCACCTGAGCGCTTAATCATTATACTCAAAGCCACGGTTTTTGTCAATAGGTATTTTCAAAAAAAATAAAAATATTTTCCAAGGGCAATTTTCTGCCCGAAATCGCACAAATTCACCTCCCTTTTTGTGAAACACTTGATTTGAGGGCTGAATGATGGTATAATTTTTTATTATGTAATAAGTTTACCCCGCGCCTATCGGCACGATACGACCTGACAGCGCGCGTATAATAAAGGAGTCAACAATGCAGTACAACTATTCAGATAAAATGAAGAATCTGAAGCCCTCCGCTATTCGCGAGATCTTCAAGAGCCTTTCCGACCCCACCATCATTTCCTTCTCCGGCGGCAACCCCAATCCTCAGTCCTTCCCCACCGAGGAAATGGCAAAGATCTCCGCAGAGCTTTACGCAAGCAGCGCAAACGTTGCGCTTCAGTACAGTGTCACCGAGGGATATCCCCCTCTCCGCGCCGCGCTTTCCAAAAGACTCAGCGAAAAGTTCGGCATCGGCGGCGAAAAGGATTCCACCATCGTCGTTTCCGGCGGTACTCAGGGCATTGAGCTTGCCTGCAAGATCCTCTGCAACGAAGGCGACGCTGTGATCTGTGAGGATCCCACCTTCATCGGTGCACTTAACGCATTCCGCTCCAACGGAGCCAAGACCATCGGCGTTCCCGCTGAAAACGGCGGCATCGACACCGAAGCTCTGGAGCGCACCATTATTGAGCATCCCGAAGCAAAGATGCTTTACGTTATCCCCACCTTCCATAATCCCATGGGCACCACGATGTCCTATGAAAAGCGCCGTCAGGTATACGATATCTGCCTGCGCCACGGCATCGTTATCCTTGAGGATAACCCCTACGGTGAGCTTCGCTTCGCAGGCGAGGATATCCCCACCATCAAGAGCTTCGACACCGAGGGCATCGTTATTTATTGCTCCACCTTCTCGAAGATCCTCTCCGCCGGTATGCGCGTGGGTTACGTCACCGCAAACGAGGAGCTTATCAATAAGATGGTAGTTGCAAAGCAGGTGGAGGACGTTCACACAAACATCTTCTTCCAGATGGTGTGCTACAAGTACATGACAGAATGCGACCTTGAGGCGCACATCGCAGACATCTGCAAGCTTTACGAGCACAAGGCAAGCCTTATGCTTGCGGCACTTGAAAAGCATCTGCCGGAATCGGTTACGTTCACGCGTCCCGAGGGCGGTCTGTTCATCTGGTGCACGCTTCCCGAGGGCATTTCCTGCCCCGACCTTGTGAAGGCGGCTCTTGAGCGCAAGGTTGCCGTTGTACCCGGCACCGCATTCAACTGCGACACCGAAGCGCCGTCTCAGTCTTTCCGTCTCAACTATTCAATGCCCACCGACGAGCAGATCGAGGAAGGCGTTATCCGCCTTGCCGACGCCGTCAGAAGCCTTATGTGACATCAACGAAAGGAACTATATAAGATGACAACCGTTAATACAGAAGTAAAAAAGACAGTTCTTTCGGGCATTCAGCCCAGCGGAAATCTCACCATCGGCAACTATCTGGGCGCCCTCTCCAATTTTGGAGAATTCACCGATCTTTATAACTGCTTTTACTGTGTCGTAGACCTTCACGCCATCACGGTGCGTCAGGTGCCCGCAGAGCTTCGCCGCCGCACCTACGAGGTCCTTGCGCTCTATCTTGCATGCGGTCTCGATCCCGAAAAGTGCGCGCTCTTCGTGCAGAGCCACGTTCGCGAGCACACCGAGCTTGCATGGATGCTGGACTGCTTCACCATGTTCGGTGAGCTTTCAAGAATGACACAGATCAAGGATAAAAGTGCTAAATACGCCGATAATATAAATGCGGGTCTTTTCACCTATCCCGTGCTTATGGCGGCGGACATCCTCCTTTACGGCACGGACCTTGTGCCGATAGGTGCCGACCAGAAGCAGCACCTTGAGCTGGCGCGCGATATTGCCGAGCGCTTCAACGGCGTATTCTCCCCCACGTTTACCGTACCGGATCCCTACATTCCCAAGGAAGGCGCAAAGATCATGTCTTTGGCTGAGCCCACAAAGAAAATGAGCAAATCAGATGCCAACGAAAACGCCACCGTCCGCATCCTCGACGACCGCGACACTATCATCCGCAAGTTCAAGCGCGCCGTTACCGACTCTGAGACCTGCGTAAGAGTTGGCGAAGGCAAGGACGGCATAAACAATCTTATCACCATTTATTCCTGCTTCACAGGCAAGACTGCAGCTGAGATCGAGGCCGAATTCGAAGGCCGCGGCTACGGCGACTTCAAGCTTGCCGTTGGTGAGGCTTGCGCCGACGGACTTGCTCCCGTTCAGGCTCGCTTCAAGGAGCTTATGGCAGACAAGGCATATCTTGAATCCGTTATGCGCGACGGCGCGGAAAAGGCATCCCGCGCTGCGGCACGCACCATGTCCAAGGTAAGACGCAAGCTGGGCTTCGTTCAGCTTTAATCAATAAGAAAGGTCCCCCCGGCGCCGCGCGGAGTCGGGATAGCGACAATAACGATGGATATACTCAATTTTTTGAGCATTATCACAGCTGTCGGTGCCGCGTTTCTTCTTTCGTTTCTTCTAACACCGGCAGTTCGTGTGCTTGCATTCGGCATCAACGCAGTTGACGTGCCGGACGGTGACCGCAGGATACACAAAACGCCCACGCCTCTTTTGGGCGGTCTTGCGATCTATCTAAGCTTCTCCGTTGTTTCTTTCATTTTTCCCGGCTTTTCCCCTCTCACCGTCACGTTAGTCTTAGGTGGGCTGATGCTCTCCGTTTTGGGGCTCTTCGATGACGCACGGGGGCTTTCACCCATTTTCAGGCTGGCAGTTCAAACGGCTGTTGCCGCTTTGGCGGTATTGCTTGGCACCGTCATCCGCTGCGTTAACGTTTTCGGGTTCACGTTTGAGCTTGGTGCCCTTGCGTACCCCTTAACGGTCATTTGGATCGTGGCGATCGTGAACGCCTTCAACCTGATCGACGGGCTCGACGGCCTCGCCTCCGGCGTGTGCTCCGTTTCCTGCTTTGCGCTTTTCGCGCTTTCCCTTTTGAAGGGCAACGAAGCGGCGGCGCTTCTTTCAGCGGTGCTTTTCGGTGCATCATGCGGTTTTCTGCCCCATAACTTCAATCCCGCACGTATCTTTATGGGCGACACGGGAGCATATTTTATCGGATTCGTGCTTGCTGTGGTTTCCGTCCACGGGCTTACCGACGCGGGTGGTTCCCTTTCGCCGTTTTCGGCAGTCACGGTGCTTGCACTCCCCATTTTCGACACGGCATTTGCTTTTTTCCGCCGTATCGTCGCGAAAAAAAGTCCCTTCTGCCCCGACAGACGTCACGTGCATCACCGTCTTTTGGACTGCGGGCTCACAGAGCGGCAAACGGCTCTGGCGCTGATATCGGTGAGTGCCCTTTTCGGAGCGGTATCCGTTATCGGCTCGATTGCGGAGCTGACCGGAGCAACTTTGCTGCTGTTTTTCACATCCGCCGTCACTGCCCTTGACTTTTTCCTTCTGAAAAACAAGAAATACAGAAAATATCTCGGTATCATCACGACCCACGGGTCAGGCGACAGTAAAGAAAGGTTACCTTTATGTTCAAATTCATTAAAGTATGGACCAAAAGTAAGAATGAAAAAAGTCCGCGATACAGAAGAGATTTCGCCCGCGAGCTGAACGGACTCCACATAAAATACGTCACAGAGCGCATCAACGATAACGACGACGTTATCGGCAAGGACGGTGCCCTCATCGTAAAGGAGGATGCCGACGAATTCCTCGTTTACGCAAGCTCCGACGTTATTTTCCGCTGCAAGGTACCCGAGCTTGCCGCATGGCAGCTTCTTTCCGGCGACGGCGTTGTGCTCACAGCCCCGGACATGACCCGCGGCGGCCAGGAGCGCACCATTATCGCATATTACACCTATCACAGAAAATAAAAAATACCCCCGATCATCGGGGGTATTTTTGTTTATAGCTCTATCCAGTATCTCTGCTCCACAACACCGTCAACGGTGACCTCGTTTTCAAGCACGCCACCGTTTCTGATAATGCTCTTGGCAGAGCCCACGTTGTCGCGGTCGCAAACCATAAGCACACGGGAAATGCCAAGCTTTCTGCACTCTTCAAGAGCGAGGCCTATCATAGCCGTTGCGATTCCCTTCCTTCTTTCGGAGGGACGGACGCCGTCACCGATGTGACCGCCGTTCAAGTAGAGGCTTTCGGAAAGGCAGTGACGAATATTAACGGCGCCCACGAAGATATCCCGTTCCTCGTCAAGGCAGAAAAAGGTGGAATCGGGCACCATCCCGTCCCGAGGTGCTGACAGCTCAAGGTTATTGCAGTAATGTTCAAAGTCTCTGTAATCGTTTTTGCGAATGGAATAAGGCACGATACGCTCGCCGGTGGCGCTCCATTCGTCCATCATTTCGAAAAGGTGCCTTTTGTAATCTTCATTGAGCTTTACAAGCTTCAGCCGCATACTGTGCCTCCATACTTTAATTTTTTGCACATTATATCAGACAGCCGCCGCTTTTGCAAGCGGCGGCTCCGTTCTTATTTCAGATTTCCCGGACCGAAGCCGAAAGGAAGTATATCGGGGAGGGTGTAGGTCTTATAGTCGTCGGGTGAGCCGAGGACTATAACGAAGCTTTCGCCGCAGAATTCCGCCATCACCTGGCGGCAAACGCCGCAAGGGGGGCAAGGCTCAAGCCTTTTGCCGCTCAGAAGATCATCCTTATTGCCGCCCACAACGGCGATAGCGGTAAAATCACGCTCGCCCTCGCTGACAGCCTTGAAGAAAGCCGTTCTTTCAGCGCAGTTTGTGGGGGAATATGCTGCGTTTTCGATATTGCAGCCCGTGTATACCTTTCCCTTTGCGGAGAGCAGCGCCGCGCCCACGGAAAAGCCCGAATAGGGCACGTATGCGTTTTCTGCCGCTTTTCTTGCAGCCTCGAGAAGTGCCACGCAGTCTACGCCGTCGGTGACGAGAGAGGCGTAGCTCTTTCCCTTTCCGCTATAGGAAACGCCGAGAAGCTCCGCCACAGTTGCCGCTGTGTCGGCAAAGGTGTCGCGGATGCCGATGCTGCAGGGCTTGACTCTCGGTCCGTACACGAGGATGGGCGTATATTCCCTTGTGTGGTCGGTGCTTACGTCGCCGGGGTCACAGCCGTGGTCGGCTGTAACGATTAGAATATCGTCGTTTTTGAGCATTTTGGTGAAGCCCGTGAGCCATGCGTCAAATTCGGAAAGAGCGGCGGCATAGCCGTCCGCATCGTTTCTGTGGCCGTAGTGTGAATCAAATTCCACAAGATTCACGAAGCAAAGTCCCGTAAAGTCACGTGCCGCGAGCTCTTCGGTGACCTCCATGCCGTGGCGGTTGCCAGTGGTGTGGATAGCCTCCGTAATGCCCTTGCCTGCGAATATATCCTCGATCTTTCCAACGGCAATAACGTCAAGACCTGCGATTTTCACCGCATCAAGGAGCGTGTCGCCCGAGGGGACCAGGGAAAAATCCCGTCTGTTTGCGGTGCGGGTATAGTTCGGGTATTCGCCAACGTAAGGCCGCGCGATAACTCGGCCAACGCCATGCTCGCCCTGCATTATGCCGCGGACAGTCTCGCATATGCTGTAAAGCTCATGGATGGGGATAAGCTCCTCGTGAGCCGCTATCTGCAAAACGCTGTCGGCAGAGGTATAAACGATGAGTGCGCCCGTTTCGAGCTGACGGGGTCCGTATTCGCGGATGACCTCAGTGCCCGAATACGGGAGATTGCAAAGGATGTCCCTTCCTGTGGCGGCTCTGATCTTATCGAGCACCTCCGCGGGGAAGCCTTCGGGATAAGTGGGCAGAGGATACGGAGACACGAGCCCCGCGATCTCCCAGTGACCGACAGTGGTGTCCTTTCCGCGGGAAAGCTCCGCGGATTTTCCGTATGCTCCGATGGGACACTCCGCGGCTTCAACGTCCTCAACGCCGTCGATATTGCCAAGACCCATAGAGATCATATTTGGTATCGAAAGCTTTTCCGAGCGGGACACGCTGCGTATGGTGGAAGCACCGGCGTCGCCGAAATCTGCCGCATCGGGCAGCTCGCCCACACCAAAGCTATCAAGAACGATCAAAAATACACGTTTCATTTTTTTATTTATCAAATCTTGCCGCAACGTTAAGTGCGATCTTCATCATATCCGTGAAGGAATTCTGGCGCTCCTCGGAGGTGGTGGCCTCGCCCGTGATGATATGATCCGAAACCGTGCATATCGCAAGGGCGTGCTTGCCCGCGCGGGCTGCCGTCATATAAAGGGCTGCCGCCTCCATTTCAACCGCCATAACGCCCATGCGCGCCCAGTCGAGGGTGTTCACAGAGTCGTTATAAAAGCGGTCTGAGGAGATGATATTTCCAACGTGCCAATCAACGCCGAGGGTCTTTGCCTCCTCCACAGCGGCAGAAATGAGCTTATAGGAGCCGATGGGAGCAAACGTGCCGGGAAGCGCATACTGACTTGCGAAATTGGAGTCGGTGCAGGCGCCCTGACCGATGACAACGTGGCGGACCTTAACGTCCTCGTTTATGCTTCCCGCGGTGCCCACGCGGATGATATTTTCAACGCCGTAGAAATTGAAAAGCTCGTAGCTGTAGATACCCATTGAGGGCATTCCCATACCGCTTGCCATAACGCTGACGCGTGCGCCGTTGTAGGTGCCGGTATAGCCGTGGATACCGCGGACGTTATTAACGAGCACAGCATCGGTGAGGAAGGTTTCCGCGATCATTTTTGCGCGGAGAGGGTCACCGGGCATAAGAACTGTTTTAGCAAAATCGCCGACCTTAGCGGAAATATGAGGTGTGGGTATATTCGACATGATTTTCTCCTTTTTATCAATAATCGCTATTTGCGCTTTCGGCCTTCACCGCCGCAACGATACGGCTGGTGCCAAGCCTTGAGGCGCCGAGTCTGATGAAATCCTCAGCATCGGCAATGGTTTTGATACCGCCTGCCGCTTTTATTTTCAGGTGAGGCGCGACGTGTGCCGCCATAAGGGCTACATCCTCTCTCGTTGCACCGCCGCCGCCAAAGCCTGTGGAGGTCTTGATATAGTCGGCGCCCGATTCAGACACAACGCGGCAAAGCTCGATCTTTTCTTCGTCCGTGAGCTTGCAGCACTCGATGATCACCTTAAGTATCTTTTCGCCGCATGCGGCTTTTATGCGTTTTATCTCGTCCAGCACAAGGCTGTAATTCTTATCGCGGACCCAGCCCACGTTGACTACCATATCCACCTCGTCGGCACCTTTTTTCACAGCGTCAGCCGCCATGAACACCTTTGCCTCGGTGGTGTCGTATCCGTTGGGAAAGCCGATAACGGTGCATATTGCCACCCTGCCGTCTGCATAAGCGGCGGCTCTTTCAACGTAGGATGCGGGAATGCACACGGATGCGGTGCCGTATCTGATGCCGTCGTCGATTATTGCTTTGATCTCGTTCCAGGTGGCTTCAACTGAAAGAAGCGTGTGGTCCACGTGCGCGAGTATTTCTTTGATCTCCATATATGTCGTATCCTTTCGGTATGATTATTTAACGTACCATGCGCTGTCGGCAATGCGGCGGCGATAGCATCTGTGGCACATGGCGATATAGCTGTCGTTGCCGCCAAGCATCACCTGCTCACCCTCCGTGACAACTCTGCCCTCGGAATCGATTCTCGCGTTTATGATCGCTTTTCTTCCGCAATCGCAAACGGTCTTTATCTCGGATATTGAATCCGCAAGCTCGAAAAGCCTTGCGGAGCCCGGGAACATATTCGTTCTGAAATCCGTACGCAGGCCGAAGCACATAACGGGAATATCGTTTTCGTCAACGATCCCCCGAAGGTTATCTATCTGATGGGGCGCGAAAAACTGGCATTCGTCGGCTATGATAACGTCAACGTCCGAATAGCCAAGTCGGAAGAGCTCCTTTATATCGTCCGTGGGGGACACGACCGTTGCCGCCTCCGAAAGCCCAATGCGGGACTTAACGACGTCGGCACCGTCTCTCACGTCGGTGGAGGGCTTGATAAGCCACACCTTCATTCCCCGCTCCTCATAATTGAATTTTGTTATAAGCGCCTGCGCCGTTTTCGACGAGCCCATAGCGCCGTATTTGAAATAAAGCTTTGCCATTGATGTCTCCGAATCGTCTTTTATACAGTATACCATTTTTTCGCCCCGATTACAATTTCTTTGGCGCGTAAAAAAAATAAAAGATCCTTCATCGATCACGATGAAGGATCTTCATAGCATATTTACTTATGCTTCTGCGTATACGTTAACCGTCTTTTTGCCGGTACCGGTGCGCTCAAACTTAACCTTACCCTCGATGAGAGCGAAAAGTGTATCGTCGCTTCCGCGTCCTACGTTTACGCCGGGATGGATCTTGGTTCCTCTCTGGCGAACAAGGATGTTACCTGCAAGAACGTGCTGACCGTCCGCACGCTTCACGCCGAGACGCTTAGATTCGCTGTCGCGGCCGTTCTTCGTGGAACCAACGCCCTTTTTATGTGCAAAATACTGCAAACTGAGCTTTAACATCTTAATAATACTCCTTTCACTAAAGTGCCTTTTCAGGCGTCTTCGGGATCAAGATCGACTGTGTTTACTTCGAGGTAATCGTAGTATTCCTCAGTCAGATCCATTAACTGATAATAGTAAGCCTTGATAAGTCCCGATATTGCGTACTGATTCTTTTCATCGTCGGAGAAGCGGGGCACCGCGCACCTTGCGATGAGCTTGATATCCGCCGTTTTATCGTCGATGATATAGTCTACCTCGGAGGCATACACCACCTCGATAGCATTTATGATCAGCATCGTCATCGAAGAAAGCGCCGCGCAAAGTACGTCGTCACCTGCCTCACCGTATCCGGTGTGGCCTATTTCCTCAAAGCCGTAGTAGTGATCGCCTGTCTTGAAAAATGTTATCTTAGTCACGTTTCAAGAAATTGTTTAGCCGTTGATCTTGTTGATCTGGATCTTCGTATAGGGCTGTCTGTGACCGAGCTTCTTCTTCTCGTTCTTCTTAGCCTTATATCTGAGAACGTAGATCTTCTGACCCTTAACGTCGCCGAGAACGTCTGCCTCAACGCTTGCACCTTCTACATAGGGTGCACCAACTTTAAGTCCGTCATTGCCGGAAACTGCAAGAACATTTGTGAAGGTGTATTTGTCGCCCTCATTTGCGCCGAGAAGCTCAACGTAGATAACTTCTCCTTCGCTTACTTTGTACTGCTTTCCGCCTGTTTCGATAATTGCGTACACGAAAAGCACCTCTCTTTCCCATAGACTCGCTGCCGGTAGGCGCCGTAACATTAAAAAATTACAGACTTAAAAAAGCCCGCTCGCAAGCGGCGATTAATTATATCATAAGTATTATCATGTGTCAACATATTTTTTGAAGAATTTTTCTTTATTTTTAAGGATTTTTCGAGGGTCCCCGCGCGCCCTTTCCGCGAACGCCCCTCCCTCTTCCGGCATATATTTTTAATGCGGGGCACGCTGTCCCCGTTAAAGAGAAAATAAGGGGTATCGGTTTGAAGACTCATAAAAGCACGGTGTATTCCTGCACCGTTTTCAAACACGGTTTGTGCTCCGCGGCACAAATTGAAAGAAAGGAAAATTTAAAAATGGCTCGTTTTACAAATCAGGCAGAGCTGTCGTACAACGGCACCGTGATCAGCTCAAACGTGACGGTTGGTGAGATCGTGGAATCTCTCAGGGCTGAAAAAACCGCCCTCGGCGAAACCTACACGCGGGATTCGGCGCCAGTTTATATTATAAATCTCGTGAACACCTCGGAGGAAGCGCTGACGGGGCTCACCCTCACCGATGATCTCGGCGGCTTTTCCGAAGGCGCCGCCACCTTATATCCGCTGGAGTACGTGCAGGGCTCCCTTCGTCTTTTCGTGAACGGAGACCTTGCGACGGCACCTGCCGTCAGCGCCGGTCCTCCCCTTACAGTCACCGGTATCACGGTGCCTGCAGGGGCAAACGTGACTCTTGTGTATCAGACGGAGGTCACCGACCGCGCGCCGCTTCTGAGAGGGGGTGCCATCACAAACACCGCCACCGTTTTGGGCAGCGGGCTCGTTTTGCCCGTCACCGCCACTGCCTCCATCCGTGCAGAGGAGGCGCCGGAGCTGACCGTGACGAAAAGCCTCGTGCCCTCCACGGTTTCCGACGGCGACACGCTGACCTACACCTTCCTCATCGAAAACTTCGGCAACACCGCCGTTACCGAGGAGGACAACGTTGTCCTCAGGGACACATTTTTACCCTTGCTTGATAATATTACCGTGACCTACAACGGGGTTACCCAGACCACGCCCGGATTCTATTCATATTCCGAAGCATCGGGCACGTTCGCCACGGCTCCCGGAGCCATCACTGTTCCCGGAGCGACCTATGAGCGCGACCCCGTCACGGGTGAAGTGACAGTCATTCCCGGTGACGCCACCGTCACCGTTTCGGGAACGGTCAGGATCTGACGTTTCCTTTGCGGAAGCATAAAAGAACGGACACCTCGGTGTCCGTTCTTTTTTGTGATATTATCTTTCGGGAAGCTCAAAAACGGCGCTTGCAGCCACAGCCGTCCACTCCGTGTAATAGTCGTCGCCTTGGTAGCTATCTGCGGGAGGCGTGATCTTGCCTACGAAATAAAGCATATAAGTACCCCGAGGAAGCTCACCGAACACATCCGTATTCAAAGTGAACGTTTTCTTACCGTCCTCGAAATTCTTAAAGGTTCCCTCGATCGGTCCTGTTTCGGGGGCTCCGGTGCCGTATTCCTTTTCGGGGCGTGCTATTTCCTGCCACTTGCCGTCCACGAGACGGAAGAGGATCGGCACAGCATCACAGTAATAGGAGCCGTGCTCCGTTGCGTAACCGTTATAGGTATTGTCCTTGATGCTATAAGTGATGATACCGTCGCTAACGTAATCCGAAACGTCCACCGTCATCGTCAAAAGCGTTCCCTCAGCTTCGAGCTTGCCTTTATCAACGTAGTATTCAAGCTCGTCGCCTGCAGTATCGCTGTCGGCGTCGGCAACGTCGTCGTTTGCACCGCACGAGATCAGGACCAGAGACAAGGCTGCGAGAGCTGCGATCAGCAACACAATAATATTTTTACGATCCATAATATCGACCTCCGAGTCGGTATAATTACTATCAGTAATATAATTATACCCCCCCAACCATTGTTTGTCAACGTTGTTTTTCGTTTTTCAAAGTGCAGCGCGCAAAAAAGCGACAGTACGGCAAATTCCGTACTGTCGCTTTTTAATTCTCTGTTTTGACGTGTCAGCAGCCGCAGCGGCGACCGCCGCCGCCATCGGAAATATCGTTTCCTCCGGGAACGAAGGAGGGCGGATAAAACTCATTCACGGGGAACGACATTGTGCGGAAGAGGGCGCAGGGATCGTCCTCCTCGGGGGAGACGCATTCCTTATCGGGAACGGTATATTCCGTTGCGTTGATGAGATACTGCGCCGGGCGCTCGATGCGGACCACGGAGAAGAATCCCAGCGACACCACAAGGAAGCGATCTCCGTCGGAATCGGTCAGGTTTCCGTTGAAGTCGCCCGCCACCTCACCGGGAATATCGTTCACGGAGCAGCAACAGCAGCAGGAGGTGCAGGGCTCCACGATCTTCGAGGAAAGGATAATGGGATCCACCGTTTCAAGAACGGCAACGGGCATATTGGAATTTACGCGGTTGCCCGAAAGATTCGGGCGGCGGCAGGGGTTATCCTCAAAGGGATCGCTCTTGAAAATGCTCACGTTTCCTTCGGATGCGAAGAGGATCACGCGCTTTTCAACCACCGCAATGCCGCAAAGCTCGTGGGGCATGCCGTTGCAGCACACCTCAACCGTCACCTTTACGTAAATGCGGATGTTTATCTGATAAAAGCCGCGGTTAAACGGCACGGAACAAACGTCGAGGGTGGCCCACACTATTTCTGCAGTTTTTGCGCGGACGTTCTGTGTGCGGGAGATAAGCTCCTGACCGAAATCTGTCAGGTATACTCTTACGTCCTCAAAGCAGTCCTTGTCGCGGCAGGAATCGAGCACTCTGTATGTGTCGATGCACACCGTTTCCCTCCCGCAGGACTGATTTGCGTTATTATTTCTGTTCTCAGGCATGGAGAATCATTCCTCCTTATGAAATGAAGCGCCTATGCGCTTTCATTTTCATAATATGCAAAGGATCAAAAAAAGACACAAAAGAGCCCCGACGTATCGGGGCTCTTTTTTATGGACTTATACCGTACTTTATATGTACTTTTTCATGGTCTCCGTTGCGTCAGATGCGTCAATGGTAGCGGTGATGATAACATTGAAGCCGTGAGCCTCGGAAAAATCATGGATCGCATCAAGGAAGAGATCGAAGGATTCCTTATCTTCCTTGCAGATCTTGAGAGCAGAATCTATGAAAAGATCGGTAACGTCGTGGTTGCTTGCAATAATACCTGCAACAAATCCGAAAAGCGAACGTGCGCTATCGACGGAATAATCATCGGTTGCGATGAGTCTGCACTGATATTTAATATCGTAACGAAGCTTATCGGCCTTTTCAATGCACACGACAGAACCCTTGGAGGTATCGGTGGCGGTGTTTACCATCTCGATAAGCTGCTTGGTCTTGCCGGTGCCCTTAAGTCCTATAATAAGTTTTAACATAGATATTCCTCCGCGGTAACAGTGATCACACTTTTATAATACTCGTGTATATATTATAACACAAGATAAAGCAGTTTTTCAACTATAATTCAGAATTATCGTGGGGATTTTTGATCTCCCTGTCAGAGAGCTTCAATACGTGCGAGAAGCTCTGCCTTCATTTCCTCGTAGCCGGGCTTTCCGAGAAGAGCAAACATATTCTTCTTATAGCTTTCAACGCCGGGCTGGTCGAAGGGATTTACGCCGAGAATATAGCCGGAAACTGCGCACGCAAGCTCGAAGAAATAGATGAGCTCGCCGAGGCTTGCCTCGCTTCTGTCGGGAGTTTCGATAACGAGATTGGGAACGCCGCCGTCAACGTGCGCAAGGAGAGTTCCCAGCATAGCGGTGTGGTTGATCTCGTCGATCTCACGTTCAGCGATGAAATTAAGTCCATCGGTGTTTTCGGGATCGAAGGGTACGGCGTAGGTGTCGTTAGGCTTCTTGATATCGAGAACGGTCTCGAAGAGGTTGCGGTTACCGTCCTGAACGAACTGACCGAGGGAGTGAAGGTCGGTGGAGAAAATAACGGATGCGGGATAGATGCCCTTTCCGTCCTTGCCTTCGCTTTCGCCGTAAAGCTGCTTCCACCATTCGGAAAGCATTGCCGTTGCGGGCTCGTAGCTTACAAGGATCTCGGTGTCCTTACCGCGGCGGTTGAGGATATTACGGATAGCCGCATACTGAAGGCATGCGTTTTCCTCGAAGGGCTTAGCCGTGTATTCAGCTCTTGCAGCGGCTGCACCTGCCATGAGTGCGTCAATGTCGATGCCTGCAACTGCGATGGGAAGAAGGCCTACAGCGGTGAGAACTGAGAAACGGCCGCCGATATCGTCCGGAACGACGAAGGTCTCATATCCGGTCTTATCCGCAAAGCTCTTGAGAGTTCCGCGTGCACGGTCGGTGGTGGCAAAAATTCTCTTCTTTGCTTCCTCTTCGCCATACTTCTTGTTCATCATATCGCGGAAGATACGGAAAGCGATAGCGGGTTCTGTTGTTGTTCCGGATTTGGAAACAACGTTTACGCAGATATCCTTGCCTTCGCAGAGTGTGAGAAGCTCTTTGAGAGAAGAGGAGCTGATGTCCTTACCTGCAAAGTAGATTTCGGGAGTATCCTTGGGAAGTGCGTTATAGTTATTGGATTTAACGTATTCGATAACTGCGCGTGCACCGAGATAGGAGCCGCCGATGCCGATAACGACGAAAACGTCACACATACCCTTGATGCGTTCTGCCGCTGCCTTGATTCTTGCGAATTCTTCCTTATCATAGTTTACGGGAAGATCAGTCCAGCCGAGAAAATCGTTGCCGGGACCGTT
>JAZMZX010000077.1:0-6527 GCA_045586225.1 Eubacteriales bacterium | reverse complement strand
GCGTGACGGATGGCACGCTCAACGCGGGAGGTGGTTGTGGAATACTTCTTCGCCACGGAAGGGTATAGCACCTTCGTCACGGAGTTGATTATGTCGCTGTCGGCGATGGTCATCAGTATCGCCGTGCGGAGATACTGGTATCCCTTGATGTGAGCGGGCACGCCGATCTGGTGGATTATCTTCGTCACCTGGGTTTCAATATCGGGGGCAGATGCTGCCGACCCCTCGCGGAGTGCGGGAGCGGCACTTCTTCCGCCTCCCGTCAGCGCGTCGATGTGACCGATGAGGCTTCCGTAGTCCAGAGGCTTCAAAAGGCAAAGGGAGGCGCCTGCCGTCATTGCGTCGTATAGGATGCTTTGATTCGACACAAGTGAAACGATGATGAAAACGGGCTTCTTTCCTGCGGTGTAGCTTCCGCTCTGCACGTTTCTTATAAGGCCGATGCCGTCAAGCTTGGAGAGCCATATATCGGCAATAACAACGTCGGGGTGTGTTCGATTTATCTTTATGAGCGCGTCTTCGCCGTTATAAGCCTCGTCCACCGATCTGTATCCGGCTCTTTCAAGCGCTTCCTTGCATCTTTTGCGTGATTCGGGATTTTCATCTGCGATGAGTATTTTCGTATTCTGTTCCATTTTTATTTCTCCGTTGGTTTAGGTAGTTTGTTCGACGGGTATATGATACCATAAATTGGTAAATAAAGCAATACGCTGACAAACTAAAAAATGCACAAAGATTCCCATTCAGATTTGGTCGTTTTTACAAAGGCAAAAGCGGCTGAAAAATCGCAAAATGGCGACTGTTGTCGCAGTCCTGAAAAATGCAAAGAAAAAAGACGGCAGACACTTTTTTAGTGTCTGCCGTTGGGGCTTAAAATTATTCAGCTGTCTTTTTATCCTCGCAAACGATGATCTCCTTGGCATAGGGCAGGGAGAGTATCCAGTCGCAGAGCACGTGCCATTCGTCCAGCTTGTGATTTCTGCGCGCATAGTAGATGTTCACGAGATTTTCGTAGTTCAGGGTAACTGTGCGCATCTGGTTATAAGAAGAGGGGAGAAGCTGTATCATATCGTACCAGTAGGACTTATCCTTTTCTCCATTATATTTAAGGCGGGTATTTTCAAGGTGTGCGATGAGGGTGTCGAGCATTGCCAGTGCCTCGGGGGAGCACTTGTCGCAGGAAAAATCGTCCCTTGTGAATTCTTTTGAGTGGATCTTATGCATGGTGGAGGTGGAGTTTGCCACAGTGCCCACCTTGTAGGTGTCGAATTCCTTCCACCAGTAAAGGGGAGCGGTGATATCCACGGAGACCATGATCTGCCGCATATACTTTCTGTGGTCGGAGCCGGCACGGCGCAGACGGACGGCAAGGGAAAGGTCGTTCTCTCCAAGCACGTAGTTGCCGTTTTCATCGTAGTAGCTGTCGGAGCGGCTCCAGCTGTTCATCGGATTGCGCGCGCCTCTGATGGCACCCTCAAAATTCATAACGTAGGTATTATTAACGGAAAGCATTTTCGTACTCCTTGTATCTTTATATCATATACTTTATTATAGCTTAAAAAACGACGGGTTTCAACAGTCACGGCGGAAAAAGATATTTTTGCATGTGAATAAAAATTTTGCATCGGGTAAAAATAATCATGCAAAAGAAATATTAAGGAGTTGACGATTACATTATGACGAAAAAAACGAATGAAAACAGAGTCGTGTACGCGGCGCTGATACTGGTTTTGACGGTGCTTTCACTTATCGTTATCGCAACGGGAATTGCCTCGCGGAGAAACGACGCACCGAAGGAAACCGAAATGGAAACGGTCACCGAAACCGACGGTAAGGACGTTGGTGCCATCATCACCACGAAGCCCAAGGACACTGCACCCGATACGGTGAAAAAGGATGAGACCACCGAAACAAAGGCTCCCGAAACCGAAAAGCCCACCGACGTTACCGTCAGCGATGACGTGAATGACGTTGTGGCAACGCCGTCGCTTCCCGAATTCACAGCCCCCGTCAGCGGCGAAATTGCAAAGGAGCACAGTGAGACCGTGCTCGTTTATTCTCTCACAATGGGTGACTACCGTACTCACAGCGGCATCGATATCGAAACTGCTGCCGGTGCCGACGTAAGAGCTGTGGCAGACGGCGTTGTGGGTGAGGTGTGGGAGGACCCAATGTGGGGCTACTGCATCTCACTTCTGCATCAGTGCGACGCGGTGAGCTATTACAAAAATCTCACCCGCGAAAGCCTGCTTGCCGTTTCCCCCGGCGACACAGTTAAGCGCGGTCAGCTTATCGCAACTGTCGGCGAATCTGCGCTGATGGAAACTGCCGATGAGCCCCACCTTCACTTTGAGCTGAAGATCGCGGGGAATGGCGTTGACCCTCTCGACTATTTTGAGGTGCCCGGCGCAGAAGCCAGGCCCGAATAAAAATAAAGCCTCGGTATCCCGAGGCTTTTATTTTTACCATTCATTGATGTTGGGGCGGGGTACGCGCCACCACTGCTCAAAGTCGGAAACGTAGGTCGAGAGAATGGTCGCGCCGTCGCGGGGCGGCTTATACGTGGTGATGGCATAAAACTGCTTCACGAATGCATCCGCATCCTCCATAGACTGGGATGCTGCGTATTTGCGGCCGAGGGCAACGAGCTTTGCGGTGTCGTCGGAGATAGCCTCAACGAATTCCTCGAGCCTGCGGTTGGAGGGGAATATAACGCGGTTTTCCTGCAGGATCATGCGGTATACGCTGTATATTATCTCCGCCGTCACGTGGACCTTCATATATCCGTCGATGGGGCATTCCTTCAGAAAATAATAATAGTTGAGCCAGAAGTCTGCAAAGAAGGAGAGCAGCTTTTCCTCCCGCTCATTTTCGTTGAAGGTGGATATGCGGCGAACGATCCCCTCTATCTCAGGGTCGCTTGAGAAGAGCACGCGGGATTTCACGAATGCGTTTCTTGTGGGCTCGCTGCCTTTTTCAGCCGCATCCATAAGATATTGCTTGTTCATATACTTAATATCGAAATATCCTTCGGGGTACGTGCAGTAGCCGCCGATGGATTCGGCGGTGGACTTGGTGCGCACCTTTTCCTCGTATGCCTCGTCGGTGAGTACCACCATTGCGTCAAGGTCGGAATCGGGGCGCTCGCAGCCCTTTGCAACAGAGCCGCCAAACACAAGGGCGATAACTCCGGGCTTGCCCTCAAAATATGCGATCAGATTTTTCAGTGATTCTTCGTGATGCTTGTACATAATTTTCTCCATTATATATATTATTATCTTATATCGTATACGCTTCTCAGACGTATCGTTTTGGGCTCGCCCTCAAGGATCTTCACGGTTACCTTGCCGCCGTTCATATCGAAATAGTTGTCGCTGAGGATGAAGTCGCTGTCGGGGGAATCGATCTCAACGCACCTTGCGTATGCATCGGCATAAACGGTGATCTCGTCGCCGTTTCTTTCGTAGGTGAGGTGCGGGTCCTTGAAAAGGAAGTGCTTCGGCACCGTGAAAAGCGTCGTTCCCGACGAGATCACATTGCCTCCGCTGACGAAGGAATAGCTGAGGTAATTGTTCATAACGTCGGTCTTTTCAAAGTCCATGTTGGGAAGCTGCAGCGCACCCAGCGCCGGTACGGTCACGTCCTCAGCGCCTGAGCGCAGGATGCTGCCGTCGGAGGAGCGAAGCTCCCAGCTGACGGTTCCGAAAATGGGAGACGTGGTCTCGTTTGAAACGCAAAGCCGGGCTTCGGTGGAATAATCGTAGTAATCCGCCTCCATTATAACGAAGGGACGTGTTGCAGTTTCGCCGATCTCCTCGGCGGAGATCATAACGGGCGCGTAAAAGCGCTTTGCCATATACTGAAGGGCCTTGAATCTGCCGTAGTAGTCTATGCCGGACCAGGATGCAACGGGCCAGATATCGTTCAGCTGCCAGTAAAGGGCGCCCATGCAGCGCCCGCGGTTGCGGCGCAGATGCTCAACGCAGTAGCGCATAGCCTCAGCCTGCAAAAGCTGGGACGCATAAAGCATGGTGCCGAAATCGGAGGGGTAAAGGAAGGTGTCCGCAAGATACATCAGTATCTTTTTGTTTGCTCCCTTGCAGCGCTGATGCATCTCCATGGTGCGGCTGAATATGTTGCGCTCCCGGGGCTCCGTGAAGGAGTTCACGGTCTTCTCACAGGGGAATGATTCAAATCCAAACTCGCTGAGATAACGGAAATAGTGGTTGCGGTATTCGGTGAAGGGAAGATTGCTGTGCCAGACGGCCCAGTAGTGGCTGTCGCCGTAGTTTTCGTTGTCGGGGTCGCGGAATGAACCGAAGGATGAGGGCGACGAGGGCACGTATGGCAGATACGGGCACACCTCAGCCGCAATTTTCGGTAAAACGTCCTCAAACACCTTCAGGTATACCTCCGAAAGCTCCGCGCGCCGCGCCTCTCCCCACCATGTGATGCCGGCTTCCATTTCATTGTTGCCGGAAATAACGGCAAGGCATGCGTGGTGGCGTATGCGGGTCAGATTTTCGCGCACCTCCGCGGCAACATTTTCGATCATTTCCTTGTTGCCGGGTACGTTCATGCAGGCAAACATCATATCCGCGAAAACCATAAGACCCAGCTCGTCGCAGGCATCGAAGAAGAAATCGTGGGGGTAGAATCCGCCGCCCCATATTCTGATGGCGTTGAAGTTGCAGTCGGCGCAGTGACGGAGCAGCTTTTCGGTGCGCTCCTTCGTCACGCGGGAAAGAAGGTTGTCCTCGGGGATGTAGTCAGCGCCCATAGCGAAAATGCCCACACCGTTCACGCGGTGATAAAAGCTTTCTCCGTATTCGTCCTTTTCGCGGACGAGCTCCATCTGCCGCAGACCGATGCGCTTCGTATTCTCGTCAACAACGGCCCCGTTTTCGAAAAGCTCTACCTTTATATTATATAGATGCGCTTTTCCGAAGCCGCGGGGCCACCAAAGCATGGGAGAGGGGATCTCTGTTTCCGTGTTTGCGGGAACGGTGAACGTGTCGCCGTCGGGTGCCGTCACGGTGACTGTTATTTCTGCGGTGCCTCGCTCGGTGCGGACAGCAGGTGTCACGAAAACTTTTCCGTTTTCGTGGCGCTGGGTCACGTGCACCTCCGTTATCCTGTCGGAATCGACGGCGAGAAGGGAAATGCTTTTCCATATTCCCGCGTCGGGAAGCCTGGGACCCCAGTCCCAGCCCATCATACAGCTGGCCTTGCGTATGTGGCAGAAGCCCACAAGCGTGTCGGAGTTGCCGGGGACGGGATCCTCCTTATATTTTTCCTTGATATATCTGTTGGGGGAATGGAAGAGCACACAGATCCGGTTTTCACCGCTGCACAGAAGAGAGGTAACGTCAAATTCGTAAGATCTGTGCATGTTGTCCGTATAGGCAACGTGACCGCCGTTGATATATATGTCCGCGAGGGTGTCGAGCCCTTCACACCTGAGCATCACCCTTGAGCCATCCGCAGGGACTGTGTAGTCGAAGGATCTTGAAAATTCAAAATCGTTGTCAAGGATCCTGAGCGCGTCAAGCTCATTTGTGCGATAATAGGGATCGGGTATCAGTTTTTCATCAAGCAGAAAGGAATAAACGGAGCCGGGAACGGTGCCTTTGCAGGAGTATCCGCCGCCGTTCATTTGCCATATGCCATTAAGAGAAAGCCGTTTCATATCTTTGCCTCCTTATACTGTTGCCGGACAAAAGCGGTGTGACCGCGATCGGTTACATATATTATATATTAAAGCTTGGCATAATGAAATATCTTATCGGAAATAATCGTTATATGTTTTATGTTTCTTATCGGTAAACGTCACGTTAACAAATCATAAATTGGCAGTTATAATAATGTTAATGCGGAACATAATAATGACAGAGGACGCGACGCGAACGCGGCACGGACTCAATTTATATAGATTCAATGAAATAGCGGAGTCCGGTGTGTAAGCGTCGCGGCTTTGCTGAAAACAGGAGAAACAAAATGGCATCTAGCAACAAGAAGCTCGTTCCCGAAGCAAAGGAAGCTCTCAACAAGTTTAAGATGGAAGCAGCCAACGAGGTTGGCGTTAACCTTAAGGAAGGCTATAACGGCGATCTCACCTCCCGCCAGGCAGGATCCGTAGGCGGTCAGATGGTTAAGAAGATGGTTGAAAAGTACGAAAACGAGATCAAGAACTCCAAGTAAGTGTATCTCGCAAACAGATCCTCTGCTGATGCAGAGGATCTGTTCTTTTGGTTGAAAATGAGAGTGGAGAACAGGTATGTTGTTGAAATTGCACACAGAAAAAAGCATGCTGTTCTTCGCTGTCAAGTGAGTATGAACAAAGATGAAAAAAAGTGAAAAAAGGTGTTGACAAAGTTATGAGGCTTTGGTATACTATCAAAGCTGTCGCCGAGAGCACTGCGAAAGTGAGCAGGTAAACGTCGGGAGAGCGAAAAAACTTTTTAAAAAACTTTCAAAAAGTACTTGACAAGCGAAAAGCCGGGTGATATAATAGTCAGGCTGTCGCA
>JAZMZX010000076.1:0-14815 GCA_045586225.1 Eubacteriales bacterium | reverse complement strand
GATTCGGATATGTACGCGGTTATTCTTTCAACGGCTTCCTTCTGAGTTTTGTCGTAATCGTCGAACTCAACGGTGAGGTAAACAACGTCTGCAAGAAGTCCGAACGCCTGGGAAAGCTCGTTTCCGTTTTTAAGATTGGAGCCTTCCACCGCACCCACGTGTGAATAAGCAAAACGGAAGGGAGCGGAGTAGGAGAGTCTGAAATAGAAATTGCCGTGAACGGGGCTGAGATATTCATCGATAAGGCCGTTTACCTCGTCGAAATCAACGATACCGTCCTTGTCGGTGATGTAGTAATCGCCAACCTCAAGTCTGTCTTCGCCAAAACCTTCCATGGGAAGCGCGATCTCTTTTTTCGCGTCTTCAGCCGCTTCGATTATCTCAAGCACACCATCTGTGAAGGTGTAAAAGAGACCGGTGGAGGGCATAAGCACCATGGAAAGCACGAAAATACCCGCGATGGCGTTTATACCGGCTCCGCACATCTTTCCCCAGAATCGGCGCGTTCTGTCGCGTCTGTATGCGATCATTTCGGGGGTGGGAGGCAGCTTTTTCTTCTTTTCCTTTTTGGATGCCTCGGTCATGGGCGCCTCAGCGGCAGCAGCCGGCTCTGCGGGAGCTTCAGCCTCAGCGGTCACGAGAGTATCGCCGGCCTCGGCTGCAGCCTCAGCTTCAGTATCGACAGAAGCGGAAGCAGGCTCACCTTCTTCGGAAGCTTCTTCGGTCACCTCAGCTGCAGGTGCTGCATCAGCTTCGGCAGCTTCTCCGGCAGCAGGCTCAGCAGGTACTTCCTCGGAAGCAGTCACAGCTTCGGCAGCCTTAACGGGAGCCTCTGCAGCGGGAGCCTCAACAGCGATAACCGCAGGCGCGGGCTTAGGAAGAGGCTTGGGCTCAGCAAGCTTGATCGCACGATTGATAAAGATGCAGGGAATGCGCATAATCAGATCGATAACGGCAAACACCATATAATAGATGAAGGGCATCAGTATCGTCTGCATCAGAGCAACGGAGAGGGAGATCATCACGTTGTTTGTTACGGCTTCGTCGTCCCCTGCAACCGTTTCCATAAGATCGGAAACAAGTGCGTTGATATCAACGTTTTTCTTGACAATCCAGATTACGATAAATGCAATGATGGCAGAAAGAATCGTGCGGCAAAGTGCAACAAGGCTCCATTTCCAGCCTTTTCTGAATCCTTTTAACGCAGAGAAGAAAATGAGAAGCGAGAAAAAGATCGTTACTACCAGCATTACGGTTGAAACTATGTTTTCCATAAAGTCCTCCAAACCGAGCACGTCGGTTTATTCAGTCACAAGATATTATATAATTTATCATAAATATTAGAATATATCAATCCCTTAGGGGTTAATAATCAAAAAAAGAGGAAAAACGGAGCCGTTTTTCCTCTTTTTCTTTTGAAAATTCAACCGTTATTTGATAACGTTCACGCGGAGGATACCGCTGACACCACCGATAGCCTCGATGCAGGCTTCGGGAATGGTGCCGGAGATCTCAATAAGAGTGTATGCATAGTCGCCGCGGGAGCGGTTGAGCATGTTCTCGATATTGATGTTGGCATCACTGATGATGGTGGAAATACGGGAAAGAACTGCGGGGATGTTTCTGTGGAAGATACAGATTCTGTAGTCGCCCGTGTGAGGGATGGAAACGTTGGGGAAGTTTACGCTGTTTGTGATGTTACCGAGCTCAAGGAACTCAACAAGCTGCTTTGCAGCCATAACCGCGCAGTTGTCTTCGCTTTCCTCTGTGGATGCACCCAGGTGAGGGATAGCAACGACACCGGGCTGGCCGATAAGCTCGTTGGTGGGGAAGTCGGTAACGTAGCAGGCAACCTTACCGGAAGCCAGTGCTGCAAGGATATCAGCGCTGTTAACAAGATCTGCACGTGCAAGGTTGATGATGCGGACACCGTCCTTCATCTTTGCGATGGTTTCGGAGTTGATCATATTCTTTGTTTCCGCGGTAACGGGCGCGTGAAGGGTGATATAATCGCTTTCAGCATAGATATCGTCGAAGTTTGCAGCCTTCTTGATGGAACGGGAAAGTCTCCATGCAGCATCGATAGAGATGTAAGGGTCGCAGCCGACAACGTTCATATCGAGATGTGTTGCCATATTTGCAACCATACCGCCGATAGCGCCGAGACCGATAACACCCAGAGTCTTACCGGCGATCTCACAGCCTGCGAAATTGCTCTTGCCTTTTTCAACTACCTTTGCAACGTTTTCGGTCTGAGGAATGGTCTTCGCCCATTCGATACCGTCGGTGATCTTACGGGAAGCGAGCATGAGAGCCGCAATTGCAAGCTCCTTAACTGCGTTTGCGTTTGCACCGGGGGTGTTGAATACAACGATACCTGCTTCAGCACACTTTTCAACGGGGATGTTGTTGTAGCCTGCGCCTGCGCGTGCGATGGCGCGGAGCTCGGGATTGAACTCATAATCGTGCATAACTGCGGAGCGCACCATGATGGCATCGGGATTTTCAATGTCTGCGGATACGTTATATGTATTCTTATCAAAAACGTTCGTGCCTACAGCGGCGATCTTATTGAGAAGCTTAATGTTTTTCATTACGGGAATTCCTTAGATAGCTTATTTTTTATTTTCCTCGGCGAATTTCTTCATGAATTCAACGAGAGCAACGACGCCTTCCTCGGGCATTGCGTTGTAGATGGATGCGCGCATTCCGCCGACGGAACGGTGACCCTTAAGGTTCTGAAGTCCTGCCTTTGCGGCCTCGGATGCGAATTTCTTATCGAGATCGGCATCGCCGGTAACGAAGGTAACGTTCATCATAGAACGGCATTCGGGCTTAACGGGAGCCTTATAGAAATCCTGAGAATCAAGGTAATCGTAAAGGATAGCCGCCTTGCGCTCGTTTCTTTCCTTCATTGCTTCAAGTCCGCCGGTGCTTTCGATCCACTGAAGCACGAGACCCAGCATATAGATGGAATAGCAGGGAGGAGTGTTGTACATGGAATCGTTATCTGCCATAAGCTTATAGTCGAGCATGGAGGGAGTGCCGGGACGTGCGTTGCCGATAAGGTCTTCACGAACGATAACGACGGTTACGCCTGCGGGGGCCATGTTCTTCTGAGCGCCTGCGTAGATAAGGCCGTACTTGGATACGTCGAAGGGCTCGGAGAGGATATAAGAGGACATATCGGCAACAAGGGGGATATCACCGGTATCGGGTGTATAATTATAACGGGTGCCGTATATGGTGTTATTATAGCAGATGTGGAGATAGGAAGCATCGGGACGGATGTCTTCGCGGGTGATCTCGGGCACATAAATGAAATTATCCGCAGCAGAAGTTGCAATTACGGAAACGTCGCCAAACATTTTTGCTTCCTTGAAAGCCTTGTTGGAGAACTGACCGGAAACTATGTAATCGGCCTTGCCGCCTTCGGGAAGAAGGTTCAGCGGAACGGACGCAAACTGAAGGGAAGCACCGCCCTGCATAAAGGGTACCTTATAATTATCGGGAATAGAAAGAACTCTGCGAAGGGAAGCTTCTGCATCCTTTATGATAGCATCGTACACGGGGGAACGATGGCTCATTTCAGCAACGGACATTCCGCTGCCGTTATAATCGGTCATTTCAGCAGCCGCGCGCTCCAGAACGGGAAGAGGGAGCATGGAAGGGCCTGCGGAGAAATTGAATATTCTTGACATTGATACACCTCAAACTTGCAAAATGTTTTAACATATTATACGCTCCGTCACCCTTGTTGTCAAGGGTGGCGGAGTGTATTTTTGATTAATTTCGAAACTCTGCGATTTTCGTGAATATATGCACGAATATTCACATTCATATTCATTTATCGTAGCTTTCGGAATAATACTCTTCGGAGCGGAAGAGAAGAGATACACACCAAAGGCCTGCAAGTCCCACCGCGGTAAAGATAATACGCGCGATCATGCTTTCGGTGCCTCCGCATATCCAGCCGACTAAATCAAATTTGAAAAGGCCGACGCTTCCCCAGTTAACAGCTCCGATAATAACGAGTGCCAGTGAAATTTTGTCCATCAACATCAGATAATTACCTTTGTTCCTGTTTCTTTGACGTCCGTAAAGCATACGTCCGTCCGATCATAGTTATTCGCATTTTCCTTCGAAAATATTTATTTTTGGAGAGTGGTACATTATTCCACAGCATCAAAAGTATCAAAACACATAAAAAGCGCATATATTGTCTTATATTATCACTTGTGCTGAAGAAACGGAGACTGTTATGCTTGCCTTTTTAATGAAGCTATTTTCGGGGGTATCCTCATTCTTTTTGTCCGTATCAACGGGAAACAGCTTCCCGCCACCTCTTTCAAGAGAAGAGGAAACGGAGCTTTTCAATAAATATGCCATGGGCGACAGCGACGCCCGTCAAAAGCTGATACTGCATAATCTGAGGCTTGTTTCTCATATCGTGAGGAAATATTATTCCGCCAGCCCTTCGGGAGACGATCTGTTATCTATCGGCTCCATAGGTCTCATCAAGGCCATCGATTCATTCGACGTTAAAAAGGGCGCACGCTTTGCCACGTATTCCGCAAAATGCATTCAGAACGAGATATTGATGTATTTCCGCTCACAGAAAAAGCTTTCGGCCGAGGTCTCCATAAACGAAACAATCGACACAGACCGCGACGGAAATCCACTGACATACGGAGATATCGTTTCAACAGAGGACAACATCGCTGACGATATCGATTCGAAAATTAAATTTTCCCGTGCATTCGATTACATAAACAGTAAGCTTTCGAAAAGAGAAAAGACCATAATCGTATACCGATACGGACTAAACGGCAAAAAGCCGCTGACACAGAGAGAGGTGGCGTCTGCCCTTGGCATATCGCGCTCCTACGTTTCGAGAATAGAGAAGAGCATCCTTTCCGATATGAGAAGATATATAGAAGGAAACGATAAGTTATATTGACAAATCAGTTCGGTTTAATGTATAATATTAAGATGTAAAGATATGCGTATTTATAAACTAAAGGTGTTTTTAAGTGGTTATAATCAAATCTACCGATAAAAAATCGAGAGCGGAGCGGGCAGGCATCAGAGCCGGCGACACTCTCCTTCACATAAACGGACACGAGATAAACGACGTTCTCGACTACGGCTTTTATCTTGCCGAAAAGAATATAAAGGTCACCGTGCTCCGCGACGGCAAAGAGCTGACCTTCAAGATCAAGAAAGACGTATACGACGATATCGGCCTGAATTTCGAAACAGCCCTTATGGACGATAAGCACCGCTGTGAAAACGGCTGCATCTTCTGCTTTATCGATCAGAATCCCCGGGGAATGCGTCCCACCATCTATTTCAAGGACGATGATTCACGCCTTTCCTTCATTCACGGAAACTACATAACCCTCACGAATCTTAAGGATTCCGATATCGACAGGATCATCGAGATGCACATCTCCCCCATAAATGTGAGCGTACACACCACAGATCCTGAGCTTCGCGTGAAAATGATGAAAAACAAGCGGGCAGGAGAGTCTCTCGGCTTTTTGAAAAAGCTTGCGGACGGCGGATGCGAGCTTCACTGTCAGATAGTGCTTTGCCGCGACATCAACGACGGCGACGCCCTTAACAAAACGATGACAGACCTTGCTCACCTGTATCCCGCTGTCACCAGCGTTTCCGTGGTGCCTGCAGGTCTCACAGGGCACAGGGAAGGGCTTTATCCCCTCTCCCCCTTCACGCCGGAGGAATGCAAAGCCGTTATCGACCGGGTAAACGGAATGGGCAACTCCTGCATTTCCGCCTTCGGCACACGCATTTTCTATGCATCCGATGAATTCTATCTCACCGCAGGGCTTCCGCTTCCCGGCGATGACTTTTACGGCGACTACCAGCAGCTCGATAACGGCGTCGGTCTTATAACGTCATTTCTTACCGATATTGACCGCGAGCTTATGCTTATCGATGACTATGATTTCGACCCCGCCGCTAAAAGAAACGTAAGCATCGCCACGGGCGAGGCAGCCTACGGGTGCATTACCGAGGCTATTGAAAAGATCAAAAAAGTATATCCCAACCTGAACGCAGGCGTTTATGCCGTTAAAAACGAATTTTTCGGCGGCGCTGTCACCGTTACGGGTCTTCTTACCGGCACGGATATGAGAGATCAGCTGAAGGGACTCCCTCTCGGGGACGAGCTTCTCATCTCCTCCTCCACGCTTCGTGCCGAAGGCGACCTTTTCCTTTGCGGTCACACACCTGAATGGCTCGGAGAAGAGCTGAACGTTAAGGTGACCGTTACTGCAAACGATGCCGCGAGCTTTATTTCCCGTGTTATCGGATGCAAGAATCCCATTGAAAGCGAGGTGTGATGATGGCAACAGGTAGAAATACGGGCTCCGGCCGCCCGAGAAGCTCCGGTGGCACATCAAGACCCACAGGCAACAGAAGCACAGGCTCCGGAAGACCTTCATCCTCCGGCAGCAGAAGCCGCAGCTCCTCATACGGCAGCAGCACAAGAGCCACTCAAAGCAGAAGCAACGCAACCAGAAGCGCCGCAAGCCGCAGCAGCAACAGAGCAGGCACCGGCAGAGGCCGCAAGCAAGGCTCCGATATCCCCATGAATATGGGTCTGCTTCTCTTTATCCTTGTGATTTGTATCGTTGTGATCGTTATCATCACGGCGGGCAGCGGCAAGGACAAGGGAAAAGAAACCGACACCGTTGGCGGAGCTATAGGCACCGGCACCGGTATCGTTAACGACGTTACCGACGGCGACGGCACGGAAAACGGCGGCATCGGCAAGGATACAGAGGATAACAGCACAGAGGACACGGGCAAGCCCGATACCGACCTTCCTCCCGAAACCGAATCTGTAACCGAAACGGAGTCCGATACCGAAACCGAAACCGAAACCGAGACGGAGACGGAGACCGAAACGGAAACGGAAACGGAAACTGAAACAGAATACGAAACCACGACGGAAAATACGCCTCCCACAGATTATCCCGGCGAAAGCACGCTGACCGAGGACGAGCTGAAGTCCATAGGCGTCGATTACGTTGAAGAAATGCTTATGAACGAAACCTTCGGTTCCGACGGCTTCGGATACAGAATAAGCAAAAATAACGTCACCTATGCTGACGAAGAGTTTGCGTCTCTCGTTATCACGGGCGAATATTATTACGATGATTTTCCGCCCACAAACTTCGCATGCGGCGTGAACGTGGATATGTTAAACGGCACCGTTATCCCGACGGACCAGCTCATATTCGATTTCGATTCCGTTGAAAAGCTTTTCCTTAACGGAAATTTCAAGCTTTGTGACGGCATGGACGGTCTTCTCGACGAAACGAACTACGAAGATATGTTCATGGAATACCGCCCCGAATACGGCATTTATCCCGACGTATATTACACAAGCGAGGGCTTTGGCATCGTCATCGAGCTTGTGGAAACACTGGGCGGCTACGCACTCTTTGAGATCCCTTATAACCTGATCTCGGGAAGCGCATTCAACCCCACTAACTAAAAGGCAGGTAAATACAATGGCAAAACCTATCGTTGCTATTGTCGGCAGACCTAACGTCGGCAAAAGCACTCTTTTCAACAAGCTTATAGGCGAGCGCCGTGCCATCGTTGAAGATACTCCCGGCGTTACCAGAGACAGAATCTACGGCACCACCGAATGGAGAGGCCGCGAGCTCATCGTTATCGATACCGGCGGTATCGAGCCCAAAACAGACGATTTTATGCTTCAGAAGATGCGCGAGCAGGCTGAGATAGCTATCGACACTGCAGACGTTATCATCTTCATGTGCGATATCCGCGCAGGTCTTGTGGCAGACGACAGAGAGATCGCAACGATGCTTCGCCGCTCCGGCAAGCCCGTTGTGCTATGCATCAACAAGGCCGACAGGATCGGCGACGTTGAAGGCTCCTACTACGAATTCTACGAGCTGGGCTTCGAATCGGATCCCATCGCCATCTCATCCATCCACGGAAGCGGCTCCGGTGACCTTCTTGACGCAGTGCTTGAGAATCTCCCTCCCGAAAGCGAGGAGGAAGAGGAGTCTGACGTTATTAACGTTGCCGTTATCGGCAAGCCCAATGCAGGTAAGTCTTCACTCATCAATAAGATCCTCGGCGAGGACCGCCTTATCGTTTCCGATATCGCAGGCACCACCCGCGATGCCATCGACTCCAGAGTTACAAACGAATTCGGCTCCTATAACTTCATCGACACCGCTGGTATCAGAAGAAAATCCAAGGTAAACGACAAGATCGAAAAATACAGCGTTCTCAGAGCCAGCATGGCTGTTGAGCGCGCAGACGTGTGCATCATCCTTATCGACGGCTCCGAGGGAATCACCGAGCAGGACGAAAAGATCGCCGGCATCGCTCACGAGGCAGGCAAGGCGTGCATCGTTGCCGTGAACAAATGGGACGCAGTCGACAAGAACAACGACACCGTTAAGGAATATACCAAGGAGATCACAAATGCTCTTTCTTATATGACCTATGCGCCCATTATGTTCATTTCCGCGAAAACGGGTCAGCGCCTCAATAATCTTTTCGAGCAGATCAACTACGTTCATATGCAGACAAACACCCGCATCACCACAGGTATGCTCAACGATCTTCTTTCCGAGGCGACCATGCGCGTTCAGCCCCCGTCTGACAAGGGCAGACGCCTTAAGATCTATTATATGACGCAGGCAAGCGTGGCTCCTCCCACCTTCGTTATCTTCTGCAACAGAGCTGATCTTTTCCATTATTCCTATCAGCGTTATATCGAAAATAACCTTCGCGACACCTTTGGCTTCCGCGGCACGCCTATCAGGCTCGTTATCCGCGCAAAGGGCGAGGAGAAGCAGTAAAGGATCATAGATCATGACATTCACCGATTTTATTCATCAGGGACTCGTTGGCTATTATCTTTCAAATACCGAAATAGCCAAGGATTCCGTATTTGGCATCATTTATATTACAAGCTTCGTTATTTGCATCATCGCCGGCTATCTTCTCGGCAGCTTTAACACCGCTATTTTCGTTTCCAAGCGCCTTTTTGGCAGCGACGTGAGAGATTCCGGAAGCAACAACGCCGGAATGACGAATATGCTTCGCACCTACGGCGGAAATGCAGCAAAGCTCACCCTTATCGGTGATATTGCAAAAACCTTTCTTGCGTATGCTGTGGGCATATCCGTTCATGGCATCAGAGGCGCCTACTTTGCATGCTTTATGTGTATGGTCGGTCACGTTTTCCCCATATTCCACCGCTTCCGCGGCGGAAAGGGAATGGTTTGCGCCGCAACCATGATACTTTGCCTCAATCCTCTGGCATTCCTTATCCTTATCGTTATTTTCTTCATCATTGCCGCCAGCATGAAATACGTTTCTCTTGCATCCATCATGTGCGCTCTCATTTATCCTATGGCGCACTCCTGGACTATGGGATACATCCCCGTGCTTTTCTGGGCCGGCTCCCCTATGTTCACCGTATTTGCGGCGCTTCTGGTGCTTTGGCGCCATTGGCCCAATATGAAGCGTCTTCTTGAAAGGACCGAATCCAAAACGGACCTTTTGGCGGCTCTGACAAAGAAGCGCGAAAAGAAAGACGGCGAAAAAAACAATGGCTGATCAGTATCGGGTATTCTCAGAGCTTATCGCCCTTGCGGCGGAGGCAGGCGCCCTGCGCCGTGCGGTGCTTTCCTCGCCCGTCAGCGGCAGCGAGTGTCTTAAGGTGACCATCTCCCCCTATAAAACAAAAGACGGCATGCCTGCCGTTTCAAAGGAAATGCAGATGGCAGACGGAAAGATGATCCGTAAAAACCACGCCCCCCATGAGCTTGCGGACGCTGTATCGGAGCTTTTGCCCCTTTTCACTCGCGGCAATCTGCTTACTCCCAAGGCAGAGGCTCAGATCATGACGTCCAAGAAGGGAAAGGTGACCCTTATCGGCGAGGCAAACGTACGGCGTGCCATCGAAAGCGGCACGGTTTACGAAGCAAAGCAGGGAAACGATAAGGAGAAGAATTACATCTTCAAGGGCGACGAAAAGTGGCTTTTCGACCTTGGCATCAGCACCAAAAGCGGTGTGATACACGATAAGAAGCAGTCGAAATTCCGCCAGATAAACCGTTTTATCGAGCTTCTCGACGACGTTTACGATAAGCTGCCGAAGGAGGGCGCGCTGAACGTGTGCGACCTTTGCTGCGGCAAAAGCTACCTCAGCTTCGCGATTTACGCTTATCTCACAGAGCATAAAGAAAGAGCCGTCAACATGCTTGGCGTTGACCTTAAGGCAGACGTTATCGCATACTGCAACGGCATTGCGGAGAAGGCGGGATTTGACGGGCTCAGATTCATCGCTTCCGACATCGGAAACGACGGTATCTATAAGGACGCCTTCGGCGACGGAAGGATACATCTGACCGTTTCGCTTCACGCCTGCGACATCGCCACCGACATCGTTTTAAAACGTGCGGCTCTTATGGACTCCGAGGTCATACTTTCCACCCCCTGCTGCCATCACGAGCTTTACGGAAAGCTCGATTCGGCTCCGCTTTCCTTCATAACGTCTCATTCAATGCTTGCTCAAAAGCTGAACGATGCTGTGACAGACGGTCTGCGCGTTAAAATGCTTGAAATTGAGGGCTATAAGGTGGATACCGTTGAGCTTGTAGACCCCGAGGAAACTCCCAAAAACGTGCTTATCCGCGCTATAAAGCGCCACGGAGGCAAGGACAAAAAACAGCTGACAGCTGAATATAACGCCATTATCGATTTTCTCGGAATCGGCGGCTCTTATTACGATATTTACAGATAAAGAAAAACCCGAACGCTTTGCGTTCGGGTTCTTTATTATATTATTCCGTCCAGCCATTTATCGCGGAGCATTATGGTGGCGCCGCGCACGCTGTGCCTGAAATCGGTGCCGCCCGCTAAAAATTCGGGCATACGTTCTTCTTTTATGCCATAAGTTTGCGAGAGGGAATTTTTCAGCTCTGTAACTATGTATTCCGGGTCTCTCGGAAGCTCGCTTTCAATTATGAAAGCATCGGGATCGAGTATCGTGATGATATTGTAAACAGCGCTTGAAAGCTCATCGGCAATGCCTTTGTCTGAGCGGTGACCGCGCACGCGCTCCTCAAGCGGCTCGCCGTAGCGAAGGACCATTCTGCCGAAATCACATTCCGACTGATGCGCACCCTTGACAAAATTACCGCGATTGTAAACGGCACCGTCTATACATTCGCCCATGTACATATATATGATAACACGGTCCTCATAGGTTGAAAGGCTGCGTATGTTTGAAACCGCAGCTGCTTCAACGTTTTTGATGATCATTGAAACGGGCAGTCCCGTTACCTCCTCAACATATGCCTTAATGCTTATGGAATTCAGCTCGGGAACCTTTGTGCTGATCACTCTGTCCTCAGCCTGCTTGTACATTCCGGGGATCAGAACGGCAATACCGATGCATTTTTCGGGGGCGGGAAGAGTTTTAAGATAAACGGCCGCCTTTTTCAGGAACATATAGAGGTTCTCATCGTAATATTCATCATTATTATAGGTGTAGGTCATTCTGTCCACAAGGCGTAAGGAGAAATCGATAACGCTGAGGGTGAAGGTGTGATCGGAAAGATCCAGCACCACGGAGTAGTGAGAGGACTTCAGGCTGATAAGACCGGCTTTTCTGCCGGCACCGCCCTTGGCCTCCTTCACCTGTGTTATCATATCGAGCTCCAGAAATGCATCCGCGATCTTTCCCACTGTCATAAGACTGAGCCCGGTAAGCTCTGCGATCTCGGAACGGCTTATATTCTCCTTTGAAGTTACCGCGGCAAACATTTTCTTTATGCTTTCGTTTTTGATGCTTCTTAAGGTGAGATTCTGCATTTCTGTCTCCTTTGTGCGAAACAATTATTACACAATCAACATAATACACCCCTATTATTAAATTGTCAACAGATGATTTTATAAATAAGCAGTCTTTATTTAAAAATAACCGTCTTTGCTGCGAAAAAGTGTATACATATTTTTTTCAAATTTAATACACAAATACTATTGAAAAATCCACCCCGATATTATATAATCACTTTGTAATGTTAAACAAAGAAAGTTTATTATGAGGTAACCTTATTATGACAGAAAAAATCATCCAGATCATCACCGATCAGCTCTCTCCCGAAAAAGAGATCACTCTCGAGTCCTCCATTGTTGATGACCTCAGAGCAGATTCCCTTGACGTTGTTGAGATCGTTATGGCGATCGAAGAAGAGTTCAACGTTAATATTCCCGACAATGCACTCGTAAATTTCAAGACCGTCGGCGATTTCGTTGAGTTCATTAAGGAACGCGCTTAATCATCATTTTAATGAAAAAGGCTGAAGCATTAGGCTTCAGCCTTTTTTGACGGCTGTCTTTTTGCCGCCGCAGTATTTTTCGACAAATATTCGGCAAAAATAATGATTTTACGACAAAGTTGCTATTGACACTTTTTTTAGACGGGTGTATAATTATTCTCACCACTAAATTTTACGGAGTTAATCATAATGGAACTTGAAATATTCAAGAAGCTCCCCGACGCAGAATTTGACGTTATGTGCGCCGTTTGGAATAGCCCGATCCCCACTACCACACCTATCCTTATGAAGGAGGTTGGAAACGATAAGGGCTGGAGAGCCCCCACACTTATTTCCTTCCTGGTCCGTCTTGAGGACCGCGGATTCATCCGTTCCGAAAAAAAGGGCAAGGAACGTCAGTATTATCCCCTCATCGATAAAAAGTCCTATATGTCTCAGTTCACCAAGCGTTTCCTCGATCAGTATCACGGCGGATCTCTTTCCTCCTTCCTCGATACGCTTGCAAGCGACGGAACTCTCTCCTCCGAGCAGTTCGACGAGCTCCTTCTCTGGCTCCAGTCCAGATAACGAAATGCCGGAGCATACCCGCCCGTATTCCACCGTCAATAACACGAGATTTCTCAATATCTGCTACGAGCATAACAAAGTTGCCGATACCGCCAGCGGTATCGGCACTCTTAAAGAGAAGCGTATCCACAAGGTGCTGAAGGATTATTTCGATTCCGACAAGTCACATCAGGAGATACCATATAAGGGCTACGTTGCCGATATAATGAACAGCGATGGCATCATCGAGATCCAGACGGGGGCGCTGAACCCGCTTTTCCCCAAGCTTGCGGCATTCTTGCCCGTTGACACCGTAACGCTGGTTCATCCCATGATAGCGGAAAAGACCCTTTCCTGGATCGATCCGAAAACAGGGGATATCTCACCGAAACGAAGATCCCCTCTCCACGAAAAGCCCATACACGGACTTATCGACCTTTATAATATAAGAAGCCATCTGTCGAGCCCAAATCTTCGGATACGGCTTGTTTTTATAGAGGTGGACGAATACAGATACCGCGACGGAAGAGGGCGCAACGGCACGAAGGGAAGCCACAGATACGACCGCATCCCCATAAGGCTTTTCGATATTCTTTCCCTTGACTCCCCATCCGATTATCTTATATTTTTACCCGAGGAGCTGAGAGAAGAGCCCTTCACAACGAAGGAATACGCCGCTTCCATGAAGATCGGTCCGCGAGCCGCCTACTACTGCATCACAGCACTCACCGAGACGGGGCTGCTTCGAAGGGAAGGAAAGCGCGGCAGAAGCTTTCTTTACACAATGAATTCCGTTTTATAAGCGAATATTGAGCTGTCATCTGAAAGAAAAAAGCGTCGGCATGATCTGCCGGCGCTTCGTTTTTTTCTTGGCAACAGCTTTTTGGCGTCAAAGCCGTATATGGTTATGCGGAAGAGCACAAAATACACCGCCGAAGCCGCGGCAAGCAGCCCGAGTGCTGCGGCCGCCTTTTTCTTTGAACGTTTCATATAAGGATCCTCCTTTTTATTCAGTATTGCCTTATGAAAGGAGAAATATTTACCTTTGTGAATTCTTCAGAATATTTCGAAGCACCTCGCAGAAATAGTCCGCTTCGCCCCTTGTGTTGAAAATGCCGAAGCCCAGCCTTACCGCCCCTTTATCAAGAGTGCCCGCTGCCTTGTGTGCCAAGGGAGCGCAATGAAGACCGCCTCTGACGCATATCCCGGCCTCGTCAAAGCGCATTGCGGTCTCAGAGGGGGAGAGTGTATCCACGTTAAAAAGAAGCGTAGGTCCGTCGCTTTCGTTATAAACCGTTACCCCCTCTATGGCAGACAGCCTTTCTCTTAAGCAGGCACAGAGGGAGCATTCGTGGCTGTGGATCGCATCCACTCCCATGTGTCTCACAAAGCGAACGCCTTCCGCAAGGGCTGATATTGCCACCGTGGGAAGGGTGCCCGCTTCAAATCTGTCCGGCAGGTGGTCGGGCATATCAAGTGGCATCGACTCGGTGCCGCTTCCGCCCTCAAAGATCGTTCGCAGCCTTTTGTTCATCCCATCACCGAAGATCATAGCGCCGCACCCCTGATAACCGAGAAGCCCCTTGTGCCCGGGAACACACAGCATGTCAATATTGTCATTTGCCACGTCTATGGGAAGTACGCCTGCGCTTTGAGCTGCGTCAACGATAAAGGTGATGCCGTTTTCTCGGCAAAGGGCTCCTATCTGCCGAAGCGGCAGGGTTACGGGCAGAATATTCGACATATGGGTGCACACAAGGGTCTTCGTGTTTCTTTTGATGGCAGAGCGCACGTTATATAAGGTCTCCTCATCGCTCCTGCCAACGGTGAAGGTGCTGTAGCCCGAGCCTCGCTCGCGGCATACCGCATTCACAGGCCGAAGAAGTCGGAGGCCAAGCGGT
>JAZMZX010000075.1:0-3391 GCA_045586225.1 Eubacteriales bacterium | reverse complement strand
GCCTGTGCCTTCGCCGCCGTCAGCGGGGTCGGAGCAGGATGCAAGCGGTACTGCGAGCATAAGAACTACGAGCAGTAAGCTTAAGAATTTTTTCATAAATACCTCCAAGTATTTATAGTGATAAGTGTACAAAGTAATTCTACAACTAAAGCATTATCGAATGGTGAACGGGATATGAACAAATGATTAACATAGCGAAACAATGGGGAGAAAAAACAGACCAAATGAGAAAAAATGATCCGAACCTGACGCGGCGAGAAGATAAACTTAAACAAATCTTAAGGTTTTGAGTTATTTTATCTTAATATTATTTGTGGTACAATCTACGTGTAAAACGAAAAAGGAGACTTTTTATGTACAGTATACTCGTTTGTGACGACGAAAAGGATATTGTGTCGGCGCTTGAAATATATCTTTCCGCTGAGGGGTATCAAATCTATAAAGCCTACGACGGCGAGGAGGCGATACGGACAGTTATGTCGGAAAATATACATCTTGTGATCCTTGATATTATGATGCCCGTGATGGACGGGCTTCGCACCATGAACCGTCTGCGGGAGTTTTCAAACGTGCCTGTTTTGCTTCTGACAGCAAAAAGCGAGGACACAGATAAGATCGCGGGGCTGAATCTCGGTGCCGACGATTATATAACGAAGCCCTTCAATCCCATTGAGGTGGTGGCAAGGGTGAGAGCGAATCTGCGGCGCTATATGCAGCTTGGAGGCGGGGCAGCCAAGTCGGAGGACAGCGTTTTCAGCGTTGCCGGCATCGTGATGGACGATAAAGCCCACACAGTCACCCGTGACGGGGAGGCCGTGTCGCTGACGCCCACCGAATACGATATACTGAAGCTTTTCCTCACCCATCCCGACGAGCTTATGACTCCGAAGCATATTTACAGCGCCGTGTGGGGCGGGAATTTTTTCGGCGGTGAGGGCACCGTTGCGGTGCATATACGCCACTTGCGGGAAAAGCTCGAATACGACCCCTCATCTCCCCGGTATCTTCGGGTAGTGTGGGGGCAGGGCTATAAGCTTTCGAGCACGGCAGACGTTTAATATAATTATAAAGGAAGGAACCGACGGAAATGAGAAAACTACAGTGCAGCAGATTTGCGCGGGCTATGGCGGTGCTTATGGCGGCGGTGACACTCACCGTTTCCTTTGCATCCGGTCTTGGCATATTTGTTACGGCGGAGCTGGGTCTCTACACGCAGGAGCTTGATGAAGCCCGCGGCGACGCGGTGGAAAATGTGCTCTACGGCTACGCGTATCATATCGTTGACTCGTATCGCGGCAGCTACGTGCTGGGGGAATACTCCCACTCCCGGGCAAAGGCGGAGATGGGGAGCATCATATACCATAAGAATCTTGCCTTTGAGGTGCTGCGTGGCGGCGGCAAGCTTTATTCCTCCTATGACGGCGTCATACCCGAACACGAAGCCGTTTACGAGCTTGGCGTGGCGGGGTATACGGAAGGCGAATACAGCGTCCGCTTTTATCTTCTTAAAAATAAGGAATACTACGACGAGCTGTATTTCCGCGAGCACTGGATAGGGAAGCTTTACGAAATGCGCTATGCGCTGATCTTCATCTGCGTGACGTCGGTGATCCTCTCGTTCCTCTTTTGGCTGTTTGCCCTGTGGGCGGCAGGCAAGCGCATCACGGACGATGGGTACGCAGTTGGCGTGAGAACGATGTTTGACCGCGTGCCGCTGGATCTTTTGCTTTTCCTGCTGTTGATCGCGGCTCTCGTGGAAACTCTTATTTACGATTACAATCAGGATATCGGTGACGTTTTCGTTGCCGTGCTTTTCGGAGCATACGTTTTCGCGGATTCGATGATCGTCACCCTTATGTCCATGACGGTGAAGGTGCGTATCCTGACGGATACGTTGCTCACCAACAACGTTATAACGAGACTTTTGAAGCTCCTTTATAAGATCGCGGGGCATCTCTGGCGGTCGGTAAAATCCGCGGCGCGGTTTTTGGTGAAGGCGGTGCGGTGTGTGCCCATGTTCTGGCGCACTCTTTTGGCAACGGCGGCGATGACGGTGGTTAATTTTATTATCGTATGCATCGCTGCGGGCGGCGGCGACGCGGCAATATTCCTTTTCGTTATCTTCTGGCTTGCCGTATCCCTGTGGTCATGCTTTTCCGCATGGAATATGACAAGGCTCCGCCGTGGGGCAAAGCGCATCGCAGAAGGAGATCTTTCCTACCGCATCGACACGAAATATCTGCTTTTTGATTTTAAGCGTCACGCGGAAGACCTGAACAGCATCAAAACGGGTATGGCAACGGCGGTGGAGGAGCGGATGCGCGGTGAAATGTTCAAAACCGAGCTGATCACGAACGTTTCCCACGATATTAAAACACCGCTGACGTCGATAATAAATTACGTCGATCTTCTGAAAAAATGTGATATTGAAAATGAAGAGGCGAAGGAGTATATCGGGGTGCTGGAACGTCAGTCTGCAAGGCTCAAAAAGCTGACGGAGGACCTGGTGACGGCGTCCAAGGCGTCGTCGGGTGTGATGAAGGCGGAGCTTAGCCCCTGTGACCTCGGCATATTCATTGGGCAGACGGTGGGTGAATACAAGGAAAAGCTGAAGGCGGCGGGGCTTACCCTCGTTGTGTCCGTGCCCGAAAGCCCCGTTACGGTGGAGGCGGACGGGAAGCTGCTCTGGCGGATATTCGATAACCTTATGAATAACGCCCTTAAATATTCGCTGCCCGGCTCAAGAGTGTATCTGACTCTTAAGGAAAACGGAAGGGAAGCCACGGCTACGGTGACGAACGTTTCCCGCGAGCCCATCACCCGGGACGGGGGCGAGCTGACGGAGAGATTCGTCCGCGGCGACGATTCGAGACACACGGAGGGCTCGGGGCTGGGTCTTTCCATTGCGAAGAGCTTCGCGGAGCTGCAGGGCGGCACCCTCGACGTGACGGCGGACGCCGACCTTTTCCGCGTGACCGTTTCTTTCCCCTGTCTGCAGCATGGGAAAGCGTAAAAATCCGTTTTTTCGGCTCCGGCGCTTACATCGTATCCAAGAAGCACTAATTCTTGAATAAACGAAAAGGCTCCCGTTTGGGAGCCTTTTTTTGTTTTTGGGAAAATATGTTGCAGATGTGTTAACATTATGTTGACAGAGGGTAATTTGCGTGATATAATTACTTTATTAAAAGCCATAGAAGCCTTTTACGCAAATTTACGAGGCTTTAAGGCAGTTAAAATTTATTTGGAGGAACTTTTTATGAAAAAGATTCTTGCTCTCGTAATGGTAGTTGCAATGCTCGCATGCTTTGCTACCGCTACCACCGCTGCAGAAATGAAGTTTGTTGAAGAAGCAAGCTTTGATTTCAGCTCCACCGAAGGCCTCAAGGGCTTC
>JAZMZX010000074.1:0-6588 GCA_045586225.1 Eubacteriales bacterium | reverse complement strand
TCCTCCTCTTCAAGAATGAAACACACAATCATCCCACCGAGATCGAGCCCTTCGGCGGCGCTGCCACCTGCATCGGCGGCGCTATACGCGACCCGCTCTCCGGCCGTTCCTACGTTTACGCCGCAATGCGCGTGACGGGAGCTGCCGACCCCACCCTTCCCGTTGGAGACACTCTCCCCGGAAAGCTTCCTCAGTATAAGCTCGTTACGACCGCAGCTGCAGGATATTCCTCCTACGGCAACCAGATCGGTCTTGCCACCGGCTCTGTCAGCGAGATATACCACCCCGGCTACGTTGCAAAGCGTATGGAGATCGGTGCCGTTCTCGGCGCGGCTCCCGCAGAAAACGTTATCCGCCTCACTCCCGCGCCCGGCGACGTTGTTATCCTTCTGGGCGGCAGAACGGGACGCGACGGCATCGGCGGTGCAACCGGCTCCTCCAAGTCTCACACGGCTGAATCCCTCTCCACCTGCGGTGCTGAGGTACAGAAGGGCAACGCGCCTGAGGAGCGCAAGCTTCAGAGGCTCTTCCGCTCTCCCGAGGCATCCCGCCTCATCAAGCGCTGCAACGACTTCGGCGCGGGCGGTGTTTCCGTTGCTGTCGGTGAGCTTGCAGACGGTCTTGACATAAATCTCGATGCGGTTCCCAAGAAGTATGACGGTCTTGACGGCACCGAGCTTGCTATCTCCGAATCTCAGGAGCGTATGGCTGTTGTGGTCGCTCCCCAGGATATGGACCGCTTTATCGCTCTTGCAGAATCCGAAAACCTTGAGGCTACCCACATCGCCACCGTTACCGAGGCTCCCCGTCTCGTTATGCGCAACGGCGGCAAGGTGATCGTGGACGTAAGCCGTGAATTTCTGAATTCCAACGGTGCGCCCAAGCACATCGACGTTAACGTGAAGGCAGCCGAGTCTAAGGCGGACATCTGCTCCTCCGACTGGAGCGGCAGCTTCACCGACGTTTCCCTTAAGATGATGGGCGACCTTAACATCTGTTCCACACGCGGACTTTCCGAAAGATTTGACGCAACCATCGGCCGCGGCTCCGTGCTTATGCCCTTCGGCGGTAAGTATCAGCTTACCCCCGCATCTGCAATGGCACACAAGATCCCCGTTTCCGAAGGAGACACCGAAACCGTTTCCTATATGGCATGGGGTTATAACCCCTTCATTTCCGAAAAGAGCCCCTATCACGGCGCTTACCTTGCTGTTATCGAGTCTGCTGCAAAGCTCGTTGCTTCCGGCGCACCTGCAGACAAGGCCTGGCTCACCTTCCAGGAATACTTCCCCAAGCCCAAGACGGATGCCGAACGCTGGGGTCTTCCCGCATCTGCCGTTCTCGGCGCTCTTAAGGCTCAGCTGGATCTTGAATTTGCCTCAATCGGCGGCAAGGACTCCATGAGCGGTTCCTTTGAGGACATCGACGTTCCTCCCACACTCGTTTCCTTTGCCGTTTCGGTTGGCAAGGTATCCGACGTTGTTTCCCCTGAATTCAAGAATGCGGGCCGCCGCATAGCATGGCTCCGTCCCGATGTGACCGAAAGCGGTCTGCCCGTTATCGGCTCCTATAAGGCTTATGCGGAAGAAGCCTCCCGCCTTATCAAGGCAGGTGCCGTTTCCGCAGCAACTCCCGGCATCGGCGGCGCTCTCGCCACCCTGCTTAAGATGACCTTCGGCAACGGTATCGGCTGCAAGCTCAACGAAAGCATTTCCGTTGAAGAGCTTTCCGCTTATGCATACGGCTCCTTCATCATTGAGCTTCCCGAAGGCGTTGAGCCCGCTCTCCCCTACACTCTCCTCGGCGAGACCACGGAAGAGCGCACCGTTTCCTACGGCGGCGATTCCCTCACTCTCGACGAGCTTTACAGCGAATACGAAGCAAAGCTTGAGGGCGTTTATCCCATCCACGCAAGAGAAACGAAGGATATCATCCCCTCCTTCTCCGACAAAGCTGAGGCATACCCCGCCCCCGCTATCGTCACCGCTAAGCCTCGCTTCCTGATCCCCGTATTCCCCGGCACAAACTGCGAATACGATTCCGCAGATGCAGTTCGCCGTGCGGGCGGTACACCTGAGATCTTCGTTATCAACAATATGAGCTCCGCTCACATTGCAGAGTCTGTCAATAAGTTTGCCTCCCTCATCCGTGAGTCTCAGGCGATCTTCATCCCCGGCGGCTTCTCCGGCGGCGACGAGCCCGACGGCTCCGGTAAGTTCATCACCGCATTCTTCCGCGCAAGCGCGATCAAGGATCAGGTGAACGAGCTTCTTAAGGTGCGCGGCGGTCTGATGTGCGGTATATGCAACGGCTTCCAGGCGCTTATCAAGCTGGGTCTTGTGCCCTACGGCGAGATCACCGAGCCCAACGAAAACGCCCCCACCCTCACCTTCAAAACCATCGGACGCCATCAGTCCCGTATCGTTTACACCCGTGTTGCATCCAATAAGTCTCCCTGGCTTATGAACGCAGGCGTCGGTGATATCCACGCAGTTCCCATCTCTCACGGTGAAGGACGCTTCATCGCAAGCGATGAGGTGCTCAGCGAGCTTATTAAAAACGGACAAATTGCAACACAATATGTTGACGAATCGGGCGCTCCAACTTATAATATTAATTATAATCCCAACGGCTCCGTTCTCGCCATCGAGGGCATCACCTCTCCCGACGGCCGCGTACTCGGCAAGATGGGTCACAGCGAGCGCGTGGGCAAGGGACTTTACAAAAACGTTCCCGGCAATTACGATTCCGGAATATTCGAGTCAGCCGTAAAGTATTTTAAGTAATTTAACGAGGAGAATTATCATGGCAACCTTCTACAACGAACCGTCACGTACTTTCAACGAGTATCTACTTATTCCCGGTTATACCTCCGCGGATTGCATCCCTTCGAATGTATCTCTCAAGACACCTCTCGTAAAATTCCGCCGCGGTGAAGAACCCGCTATCTCCCTCAATATACCCATGGTTTCCGCTATAATGCAGTCCGTTTCCGGCGACAGACTCGCCGTTGCTCTCGCTCGCGAGGGCGGTATGTCCTTTATTTACGGCAATCAGTCCATTGAAAGCGAAGCTGCTATGGTAGCACGCGTAAAGAACTACAAGGCAGGCTTCGTTCCCAGCGATTCCAATATCCGTCCCACGGATACCCTCGCTGACGTTCTTGCGCTGAAGCGCAAGACCGGTCACTCCACCGTTGCCGTTACCGACGACGGCACCGGCACGGGCAAGCTTCTCGGCATCGTTACCGGCCGCGACTACCGCATAAGCCGCATGAACGAAACCGATTCCGTTGAGACCTTCATGACTCCCCTCGACCGTCTCGTTGTTGCTCCCGAAGGCACCACCCTCAAGGAAGCAAACGACATTATCTGGGACCATAAGCTCAATTCCCTCCCCATCGTTGATGCTGAGGGCAAGCTCTGCTCCTTCGTATTCCGCAAGGACTATGAAACCCACAAAATGAACCCCTGCGAGCTTCTCGACGACAACAAGCGCTTCGTTGTGGGCGCAGGTATCAACACCCGCGACTATGAAAAGCGCGTTCCCGCGCTTGTTGAAGCAGGTGTAGACGTGCTCTGCATCGACTCCTCCGAGGGCTTCACCGAATGGCAGCGCCGCACCATCAGCTTTATCCGCGAAAAGTACGGCGACACCGTTAAGGTTGGTGCCGGAAACGTTGTTGACGCTGAAGGCTTCCGCTTCCTGGCAGACTGCGGCGCAGACTTTATCAAGGTCGGCATCGGCGGCGGCTCCATCTGCATCACCCGTGAGACCAAGGGTATCGGCCGCGGTCAGGCGACAACAGTTATCGAGGTTTGCAAGGAGCGCGACAGATACTTTGAGGAGACCGGAATCTACATCCCCGTTTGCTCTGACGGCGGTATCGTTCACGACCATCACATCACTCTCGCTCTCGCAATGGGCGCAGATTTCGTAATGCTCGGCCGTTACTTCGCAAGATTCGAAGAGAGCCCCACCGAAAAGGTCAACATCAACGGCACTCTTATGAAGGAATACTGGGGCGAAGGCTCCAACCGCGCACGCAACTGGCAGAGATACGACCTTGGCGGCAACCCCAACCTCACCTTCGAGGAAGGAGTTGACTCCTACGTTCCCTATGCGGGCACACTTTCCGACAACGTTCAGCGCACGCTTGCAAAGGTCAAGTCCACCATGTGCTCCGTTGGCGTTATCACCATCCCCGAGCTTCAGAAGAATGCCAAGCTCACGCTGGTTTCTTCCGTCAGCATCGTTGAGGGCGGCGCTCACGACGTAGTTCAGAAGCCCTCTTCCAAATCTTTATAATAATTAGTTTACGAGGTATACCCATATAATGAAAACCGATATTCAGATCGCTCAGGAAGCTGTTATGACTCCCGTGACCGAGCTTGCGAAGAAGGCGGGCATCCCCGAAGAAAAGCTCGAGCTTTACGGCAAATACAAAGCGAAAGTAGACCTTTCCATTAAGGATGATCCCTCCCTTGAGAACGGAAAGCTTATTCTCGTTACCGCTATCACTCCCACTCCCGCAGGCGAAGGCAAAACGACCACCACTATCGGTCTTGCAGACGGTCTTCGCAGGATCGGCAAGAACGCACTCGTTGCTATCCGCGAGCCCTCCCTCGGCCCCGTATTCGGTGTTAAGGGCGGCGCTGCAGGCGGCGGATACGCTCAGGTCATCCCCATGGAGGACATCAACCTTCACTTCACAGGCGACATTCACGCTATGAGCGCGGCAAACAATCTTCTTGCCGCTATGATCGATAACCACATCTATCAGGGCAACGCCCTCGGTATCGACCCCAGACGTATCACATGGCGCCGCGCCGTTGATATGAACGACCGTCAGCTCCGCTTCGTCACAGACGGTCTCGGCGGACGCGTAAACGGCACTCCCCGTGAGGACGGCTTCGACATCACCGTTGCTTCCGAGATCATGGCTGTTCTCTGCCTTGCAGATTCCATAACCGATCTTAAGGCACGTCTTTCCCGCATAGTTATCGGCTACACCTACGACGAAAAGCCCGTTACCGCCGGCGATCTCGGTGCTGTAGGTGCGCTGGCAGCTCTTCTCCGCGATGCTCTCAAGCCCAATCTCGTTGGCACCCTCGAAGGCACTCCCGCATTCGTTCACGGCGGTCCCTTCGCAAACATCGCTCACGGCTGCAATTCCGTTATCGCAACCAAGACTTCCATGAAGCTTGCTGATTACACCGTTACCGAGGCCGGCTTCGGCGCAGACCTTGGAGCTGAAAAGTTCCTCGACATCAAGTGCCGCGCTGCAGGTCTCAACCCCGACGCTGTCGTTATCGTTGCAACCATCCGTGCTCTCAAGATGCACGGCGGCGTTGACAAGAAGGAGCTGGGCACCGAAAATCTCGAGGCTCTCGAGGCAGGTCTTCCCAATCTTCTCCGTCACGTTCGAAACATCACCGAGGTTTACAAGCTTCCCGCAGTTGTTGCTGTTAACCGCTTCCCCACCGACACCGATGCTGAGATCGCACTCGTTATTGACAAGTGCGCAGAGCTTGGCGTTAAGGCTATCCTCTCCACCGTATGGGCAGAGGGCGGCAAGGGCGGCATGGAGCTTGCCGAGGAGGTCGTTCGCCTTTGCGATCAGCCCAACGATTTCACCTTCAGCTACGAGACCGACGCCACCATCGAAGAAAAGATCAAGGCTGTCGTCACCAAGGTATACGGCGGCGCTGACGTTGCATTCCTTCCTGCAGTAAAGAAGGAGGTCGCAAAGCTCACCGCTCTCGGATACGGCAATCTCCCCGTTTGCATCGCAAAGACACAGTACAGCTTCTCCGACGATCCCACAAAGCTGGGCGCTCCCGAAGACTTCACCGTTACCGTTAAGAACGTTAAGGTTTCTGCCGGCGCGGGCTTCATTGTCGTGCTCACCGGCGACATCATGACCATGCCCGGTCTTCCCAAGGTCCCTGCCGCTTGCGGCATCGACGTTGACGAAAACGGCGTTATCACCGGTCTTTTCTGATAACCGGCACAGTCAATTTAAAGAGCTTTTCTCCCCTTCGGGAGGAAGGCTCTTTTTTTGCGCACGGCGCCGCTGCATATCCGATGCATATATTCGTTATTTGTCGGATATATCGCATATTTATGCGTTTATATAGGAATTTTTATGCAAACAAATGAAGAATATGTATTGATTTATGACGGCTACTGTGATATAATCTATTCAATTTGAAATTGCCGAGGATCCCCCTCTCCAATATAATTATTTTCCCTACAAAAGGAGCAATAGATCATGAAAAACAAAAACGATATCAAAAAAGTCGTTCTCGCCTACTCCGGCGGTCTTGACACCTCCATCATCATTCCGTGGCTCAAGGAAAACTACAATAACTGCGAAGTAATTGCAGTTTCCGGCGACGTTGGTCAGGGCACCGAGCTTGACGGCCTCGAAGAAAAGGCGCTCAAGACAGGCGCTTCCAAGCTCTACATCGAAGACCTTAAGGAAGACTACATTGAAAACTATATCTGGCCCTGCCTTAAGGCTGACGCCAAGTATGAGGATTACCTTCTCGGTACCTCCCACGCACGTCCCTGCATCGCAAAGCG
>JAZMZX010000073.1:0-20292 GCA_045586225.1 Eubacteriales bacterium | reverse complement strand
CCCCGGTAACAACCGTTTGTAGGAGGTTCACCGTTGCAGTTGCTATGGTCGAAGCTTCCAAGTAAGTTTTATAACCATTAAAGGCACCCTTTCGGGTGCCTTTTTGTTTCGCCCACGGGGGTGGGGGCGGCACGCGGCCTACATTAACGTTTCCTTTGTTTTTCAAAACAAGATTGCGCTTTTTATATTAAATCAATCACCGTTTTCTTTTTTCTTAAAGCATATCTCTTATATTTTGCAGCACCGCCGAAATCCCTTGTTACATAAGCCACAATCATTTCCGATCGGTCTATCATCCACTCATTTCGTTTACAAATAGCAAAACGTGGTGGCACCAATTCCAATCCCTCGGGATAAACCGTGGGTGCCGTATCACCGCAGTTAGAGTTCCGCGGAAAATACGCCAGAACGACTGCATACTTAATATGAGGGTATTTTTGCTTCAGATCCTCCAACGCTCGCGCTACGATGATGTCGAATCTGCCGTTGTTTCCAACATAAAAGGTTTCCGCATTATAGTTTTTTATTAATTCTATCAGCAACGGCGCCAACGATTCACGAACAGAGTCCGGTGCATCGCTATGACCGACAAACGTAACCGTCATATCTTTTTAATTCTCCAACAATCAGTCGTTGCTCCTATATAGGTGCATATTTATAATAACACTCCGTTATAATACTGTCAAACATTTTTGCTCTCAAATAAGCACAATAAGGTGATTTGACGATGAACAAGGCCATTGAAAAGAGGATTGGCGATAACATTCGACGTATACGAGAAAGCTTGAACATGACGCAGGAGGTACTTTCCGCAAAGCTTCAGGTTGAAGGATGCGATATAACGCGAAGTGCTGTCGCAAAAATTGAAGTCGGTCAACGGCATCTGTATCCCGATGAGATAATTGCGATCAAAAATGTGTTAAACACCACTTACGATAGAATATTCGACATTAACTAAGGAGCGCCCTATATAGGCGCTCTCTTTTTGCGTCTGCGTATACAAAAAAGGCCGGATCTCATATCCGGCCTTTTTTGTTTTGGAGTTTACATTCAGGAAAAAATCCTAAGCGATCAATGCTTTTTAACGATAGCGCAACCGAAAACGGAAGCGAGAGCTACGATCGCTGCAGCAGCGCCCATAGCGGATCCGCAGCCCTTGAGCTTGTGGGCGACGATCCTCTCTCCCCCGAATCCTGGAAGAAGAGACCCACCCCCATCCTCTCCGCAAACGACACCGTTAAGGGCGCAGGCCACTGCTCCGTCATCTGCGACGACGATGCCATCCGCGTGTTCTTCCACGCATGGTCCGCCGACGAGGAGAAGATCAGCTGGGATACCGTTCATTCCTGGCACGCCGTGATGAAGATCGACGGCGACGACATCACCATCGAATAATAAACGAAAAAAGAAAAACCGACGGCTCACCGTCGGTTTTTGTCTTCTTTTTTTACTTCTGCTTCACGCCGCGAAGCTCCACACGAGGGAGGCTCTCCCTTGCGGCAGCGGCGAAGACCTCCATCTCCTCCCGAGTGGCCGCGTGCATTTTGCTGCTGTCGCCCACAAGGTCGCCGGAATCCATAAACTGCTGAAGGAAATAGCCGTCGGCACCCTTTATCCATTTGCCGATGGCGGAAAAATCCTCTTTTTCGTGGAATTCCTTCACCACCGTGGTTCTGAATTCGTGAGGGACGCCCGAATCGATTATTGTTCTTATCGATCGGTCGATCTTATCGGTATCGATGGCGACACCCGTCGTCATCGGGTACTTTTCGCGGCTGTTTTTTATGTCCATCGCCACGTAATCGAGAAGCCCTTCAGCCAAAAGCTCCGCCAGCACCTCGGGGTGGGTGCCGTTTGTATCAAGCTTCACCTTGAAACCTTCCCCTCTTATGCGGCAGATGAATTTCTTTATTTCAGGCTGCAAAAGGGGCTCGCCGCCTGTGATGGCAACGCCCTCAAGGATGCCCTTTCTCTTGCTGAGGAAGCTGAAAAACTCCTCCTCCCCCATTTCGCCCCCGTCGGTGCCGATATGGGTCACAAGAGATGCGTTATGGCAGAAGGGACAGCGCAGGTCGCAGCCTGCGAAAAAGACGGTGCAGGCAACGACGCCCGGAAAATCGAGAAGCGTCAGCTTCTGAAGGCCCGATATCTTCATTTCTTCCTACCTTTCCTCTTCTTCATCCCCGCCGTTTACGGGGAAAAGCTCAAGATATTCGTCGAGAAGGCGCGCCGCGTCGGCAACCAGCTCGGCACAGGGGCGCTTTTCATAGTATTCTCGGGTGCGCGCGGCAGGGTCACCGCCCGATTCACCGGGCGCAAGCCCCAACAGCTCGCGGCAGATGATGGAGCCGTTTATACGGCGGAAGCCCTCGGCAAGATGACGTATTCTTTCGTAGTGCTCCTTTTTGCCCTCGGGGTCCAGGCTGTTTTCTCCGTAGAGGGCGCCTGCCGCCATGAACATACCGCTCACAGCGCCGCACACCTCCCGAAGCCTGCCCATTCCGCCGCCGAAGGAGGAGGATATCCTCTTTGCCGTTTCGGGGGCGATGCCCGTTTCGTCGCAGAATGCAACGAAGACCGCCTGTGCGCAGTTATATCCGTTCAGAAAAAGCTCCTTTGCAAGAGCGTCGTGGTTTGCCATATCAAGCCTCATCCTTTCATTAAAATCGAAAACGATCGCCCCTATAAAGGGGCGATTCTTTTTTTAGTTTTTCTCGTATGCGTCGATCGCTATGCCGTTTGCAAGCTTGATCGCGTCTTCAACGATCTTTTCGGGCACGTCAACGAGGACGTAGAACTGACCCACACCGTTGATGGTGAGCAGGGCGCGTCTCGTGGAATAGCGGTAGAAGCCGTATTCAGTCACGTCGCCGCTGTGGGTGGTCACGGTGAAGGATGCCATGAAGTTTTCCTCGGAGATGATATCCTCATCCTCGGGGGCATAGTCCTCGATGGCGGTGAGCAGGAGAGTTTTATAAAATTCGCGGAAATTCTTGATATCGTCGATCTCGCCGCAAACGTCGCCTGCAACGTAAAGGGTGTTTTCTTCCTTTTCGTAGTGAGCGAGGCGGTATACGTCGCTGTATTCTGCGCTCTTGAGCTCGATGGTTTCAACGAACTTGATATTGCGGGAGAAGACTCTCACGTCTACCCACTGGAGCAGACCCCAGGAGAGGAAGTCGAAGTCGGAGGCGGGAACCTTTACGATGGTCTTGAAAAGAGACGTTGCAACGTAATAGTATCCGTCCTCGGTGCGCTCGCTTGCCGTCAGCCTATAGGTATATCCGCCGTATTCGTAGGAGATCTCGTAGGGCGCGTCCTTGAGGCCGAACTTTTCAAGGTTCTCCTCAGAAAGACCCAGCGCCGCAACGCTTTCGCCTGTGTAATAGCAGATGGTCTGAAGGGTCTGATCGTAGAAGGTGGAGAGAGAATACTCTGCAGGATAAGTCATAATAGACTTAGCGAGAGCGGTGGTCTCCATTTCCGCAAGCTCCTGGCTTGAGAGATTGCGGCAGGTGATAAATTCCTTGCCGTAGTGCTTGATGGCAAAGTCGTCGATGAGGTAATAGTCCGTGGTCTCGATGCCTGCGGTGAGAAGGGGGGAGACCATGGCGGTGATGGGCTGAAGGAGAGTTTCCTCCAGGGATGCGTCAAGGTAGTAAATGGTGTCAACGCCCTCGTACATTGCGTAGTAGCCGCCGCCGGAGATAAGCTTCTTACCGATGGTGACCTTGTGTACGTCGCCCTTTGTGGTGGTGAGGATATAGTATGCGGGCTCCTTGTCGCCGCCCTTGAAGCCGTAGTCGATGAGCTGCTGCTCGGTGGGCTCCTCGGTGACTCTTTCAACGAGAGCGTATCCCGTTGCAACAACGAGCTTAGCGAAAAGGTCTTCGTTATAGGCAAGGTTTGAGTAGCCCTCAAGCTCGAAATCGCTCTCGCCTGTGCCGTTTCTCACGAATTTATAGGAGCCGTGCTCGTTGTGCACCTCCATAGACTGCATATCGCCGCGCTTTACCTGAGGGAACATCAGGATACGGCCGTAGGAGGGAGTCTCGCTGCCGCTTACCTTTACGGTCTCCTCTTCCGTTTCCTCCTCCCTTGTCATAGGTCTGACAATGGCGAAGTATGCGATAAGAAGGACTGCGAAAAGGATCGCGAGGGTTATTATAAGGATTCTTTGCTGGCGTATCATCTGTATTTTCTCCTAACGGTAACAACGACGCAGGCAGCAAGAGTAACGAGAGGCATAACAACGATGAGACCGATGGTCCAGTCTGTTGCTTCCTTGGTGGTGATATCAAGCTTATAATCGTTGAATACCTTGAATTCGATATCAGCGGGTACGCGCTCCTTACCGAATGCTCTCATACAAGCGTAGAGAACGTCGGAGTTTGCATATACGTTACTGAGAATATACTGGGATGCGGTGAAATCGCTGCATCCGGATGCGAGAACGTAGCTTGTGTAATACTCGTTATCAACGACGCGGGTCTCCTGGGAGATGGTCATAAGGCTGTATACGTCCTTAGCCTCGGAGGTAACGCCGTTAACGGTGAGCTGAGCTGAGGGAGAGGTGACGAAAACGTCGGAAACGTTTCTCACGTCGACACCGAAGGTCTTTTCCGTGTACACGCGCTTGATGGGAGCCGCGTCGCGGAAGATTACCTTAGGCTGATTGGACATGGAGGTAACTTCCTTATAGATGGAGGAAGCAAGCTCGCCCTCGTTGGTGTTATACTGACCGACGACGGAAAGACCGTCAACGGAAACGGAATTGTCAAGGTCGGAGACCTTTGTATCCGCCACGAACTCGATGCCCCACTCATAGAGCAGCTCGTTCAGATTCGTAAGACCGCCAACGTATTCGGGATCGGTGAACACGAAGAGTGCGCCGAGTCCGTCAAGGAAGTCGTCGAGCTTTTCGATCTCGGAGCGGCCGTTGTGCTCGTCCTTGTAGCCGCCAAGGTCATACTTGGGATTGTTTACGATAACGGCGCGTGCCGCAGGGTCGATCTCCTCGGTGGAAAGATCGATGGGCTTCACGTCGTAGCCTGCGTTGATAAAGAGCTGGATAAGAGCCATTGCATCTTCGTCGGCGGAAAGGTCCTCGCCGTGGCCGGTGGTGAAGTATGCGATGGGCATTTCCTCTGCCGTTACCTGAAGGATAGCGGAAACGAACTGCTCCTCACCCTTATACGCCCAAACGTATTCGGTGTCGTTCGTATCGGTGATGAAGAAGGAGGTATACATGAAGAGGCGGAACTCGGTGCCGCTTTCAACGATAACGCTGGTGGTGGGGATGTGGGGAGAGGAAACGGTGGTGTACTTTTCAAGGTACACGTTATCTCTCACTGCATCTCTGTAGTCGATCTTCACGTTCTTGAATTCCTTTTCAAGAAGGCGGGCGGTGTTGAGGATATAGTGCATGGAGGGATCCTCTTCAAGCTCGTCCTTATCCATACAGAAGGTGATGGTGACATCGTCCTTCACGTCCTTGAGAAGGTCGTAGGTCGCATCGCAAAGGGAATAGAGCTCTGCGTCCGTCATATCGATATACCACATATACTTGGATGCGAGAGCGGAGAAGATAACGTTGAATATGATGATGAATGCAATGAATGCAACGGTGAATGCGGTGGCGGTGCCGCCGTACTTCATCTTTTTGCTTTTGAGAATGGAACTGACGCTTGTATTCATAGTGCTGCCTCCCTATCAACCCCAACGGCGTTTTTCATAAACGCGCACGGTGAGGAATATAGCCACTATGGAAATAGAGGCGTAGTACACGGTGGCTCCGAAATCGAACACGCCGTTTGTGAAGTTGCCGAAACGGGTGAAGATGGAGAACCAGTTGAGGATGGAACGGATGAAATAGGAGTTGATGTAGTTATTGCCGAAGCTGATAACGAGGAATGCGAGAAGGGTGATGATGGTGGCAACGCAGGCAACCATCTGATTCTCGGTGAGAGAGGAAATGAGAAGACCGACGCTGACAAAGGCTGCGCCGATAAGGAACAGAGCGATCATATCGCCTGCGATAAGGGCAACGCCGGAGGTGGAATTCTCGGATGCGTACATGGTGAAGGGGATGTAATAGATAAGGGTGAGCATCATGGTGCCCATAAGCATCGTCATAGCGGCGAAGAACTTAGCCATTACCATGCCGGTGAGGCTGACAGGAGCCGTCAGGAGCATCTGCTCCGTTTTGGTGCGTCTTTCCTCGGAGAAGGACTTCATCGTGAGCACGGGAACGATAACGATGAAGATGAATATCATAAGCGTGAAATACTGCTTGGTGTTTCTCGTCGCCGCCTGAAGGGTGGTGAAGGAGAAAGCTGCCGCGGAGATCAGAAGGAGAGCCGCCGCGAAAATGTAGCCAACGGGCGTGGTGAAGTACGCCCTCATTTCTTTTTTATAAATTGCGCCCATTTTATAGGTATCCTTTCCTTATCAGGTTGTGGAGTCATCGGAGATGATAGGCTTGCGTGAGCGCTTGCCCGAATTCTTCTTCAGCTCAGCTCTGTCAACGAGCTTGATGAATACGTCCTCAAGGTCCTCGCCCACGGGCTCGAGGCCGACGAGAGGCCAGTTGTTCTGTGCAAGGGCAAAGAACAGAGCCTTGCGGATATCAACGCCGGATTCGCTTTCGATAACGTAGGTGTACGCGTCGCCGTCGCGCTCGTTGCGGCGCTCAACGCGCTTGATGCCCGGGCGGGAGCGGAGAAGCTGGGTGACCTCTCTTGAGGGACCGCAGATCTTTGCAAGGAAGGCTCTTCCGTCTGCTGCAACGGCGGAGATCTCCTCGCGCTTTTCGTCCGCAATGATCTTACCCTTGTTTATGATAACGATACGGTCGCACACAGCCTGGACCTCGGAGAGGATGTGAGTGGAAAGAAGCACCGTGTGGTTTGCGCCAAGAGCACGGATGAGAGAGCGGACCTCGATGACCTGCTTAGGGTCGAGACCGACGGTGGGCTCGTCCAGAATGATGATGGGGGGATTGCCCACGAGAGCCTCCGCGATTCCCACGCGCTGGCGATAGCCCTTGGAAAGATTCTTGATGAGTCTTCCTCTCACGTCGGAGATCTTAGTGACCTCGCACACCTCGTCCAGATGCTTTTTGCGGTTATATTCACACTTTTTAAGGTCGTAGGCGAAATTCAGATATTCGTCCACCGTCATGTCAACGTAAAGAGGCGGCTGCTCGGGGAGGTAGCCGATCATACGCTTGCACTTCTCGGGGTAGTCGAGCACGTCGTTGCCCGCAACCTTAACGGTGCCGGAGGTGGAGGAAAGGAAGCCGGTGATGATGTTGATGGTGGTGGACTTACCTGCGCCGTTGGGGCCAAGGAAGCCGACGACTTCACCCTTGCCTACCTTGAAGCTGATATCGTCAACGGCGTATTTGCTGCCGTAACGCTTAACGAGATTTTCAATCTCGATCATATATTCGGACTCGACGTTATTTTCGGTCTTTATGATCTGATCTTTGATTTCTTCGGTTTTTCCCATGGGGTATTCTCCTGTGGTGTAACTTGAATCGCGGCGCCGCGGTGGTGCGGTCCCGCGCTTTTGTCCTTTGAAAGTATTGTTTTTCATTATAACATATATTAATGAAAAAGTGTTGAATTTTTTTGCGTCCGTGCGTATTTTTAACGAAGTTTATGTGATTTTATTGTGAAAACCCCGTTTTTGGCGAGATCAGCGATGCCATGACGCCTCTCTTTGCCCCCTGACGGCGGTGAGAATAGAATTCTTCGCCGTTTTCAAAGGTGCAGATGCGGGCAACGTCCACGTTTTCGGGGCGAAGCCCTGCGAGAATGAGTATCCTTCGGTTCAGCTCCCAAAGGTCGCAGTGGAGCCCGTCTTCATATACGGAAAGGCAGGCCTCCGAAAGCTTTCCTGCGCCCTCGCGCACAGCCCTTGCGGCCGATGCCTCCATGCCGCCCCGCAAAAGCTCGCCAAAATCGTCGCCCACGCGGTAGACCTCCGGCGAAACGGAGGGACCAATGGCGGCAACGATATCCTCCGTGCGGGCGCCCAGGGAAGCAAGAGCCTCCACCGCAAGAGCTCCTATCCCGGCGGCGGTGCCCCGCCAGCCTGCGTGAACAGCCGCCACGGCGCCGCCGTCCCTCGTTGAAAGAAGGATGGGCACGCAGTCCGCAGAGCGGACGGCAACGGAGACGCCCTCCGTGTCGGTATAAAAGCCGTCGCAGCGGAAGTCCTCTGCCTTATTTTCGTTTGTGATGTATACGATCCTGTCCGAATGGATCTGCTCCGCGGCGGATGTGAAGCCGCGGGGGATAAGGTCTCCCTCTGCCATGCCGCAGGCAAGGGCAAAGCGCCGTCTGTTTTCGGTGACGGCCGCCTCCCCGTCCTCCATGCCGTAGCCCAGATTCAGAGAGGAAAGATGAGGCTCGGCGGAAACGCCGCCGAGCCTTGTGGAAAATCCGTGTGGTACGGTCAGAAGCGAGGACCTAAATAAGGTCACGCCTCCCTTTTCGTCTTTATAAAACATATTTGCATACTGCCTTTTTGATAGGTGCTATTTGGTTTCTCTACGTTTCTCCGCCCGTGCTTCCGCTATCGCTTTGTCCAGGATCCGCTCCACGGCTCGCTCTCCACGTATTTGAGAATTGGCCATAAGCCTGGTTATTTCCGCTAATCTCGGTTGCGACAGGTCGCTGTCCTTTCGCGGTGCCGAAGCCGTCCGGGGATTTTCTTTATCTGAAACGCTCATTGTTTTCTCCAAAATACAGGTTCGTTAAATAACGAAGAATTTGATGCACTTTACTTTTCCGCCGCGGACCTCGCCCAGCCCGAAAAACTCGCCGCCTGCATAAAGGCGGAGCCTTTCGCCCTCGGAAAAGCCTGCCGCAGGAAGGGAAAGACCGTTTTTGATGCGTTTTTCCCTCTCGCCCTCAAAGGAAAGCTCTCTCTGGTGGGCAAAAAGGGATTCCGTGCTGAGAAGGTATTTTTCGTGGGATTCCGCGATCTCTTCGATGGTGTGTGCATCGGCGAGAGTGAAGCCTCCCGTTTCGCCCCGCCGCAGAGACGACATGCAGCCGCCGCAGCCAAGCTTCGCTCCGATATCGGCACAAAGCGTTCGTATGTACGTGCCGTGGGAGCAGGTAACGTCAAGGGTGTATTCGTCTTTTCTTTCCGTGGGAGCACAGGCGATGGACATTATCTCCACCCGCCTTGCCTCTCTTTCAACGGTGATGCCGCGGCGCGCCAGGTCCACGAGCTTTTCGCCGTCTCTTTTCAGCGCCGAATACATAGGCGGCACCTGCATATATTCGCCCTTGAAGGACTCCGCCGCAAAGATGACCTCCTCCGCCTCCGGAATATCATTGCTTTCCGTGAGCACCGTGCCGGAGGTATCCTCCGTGTCGGTGGTGACACCGAGGCGCAGTGTGGCGATATACTGCTTTTTGCCTGCCGTGATATATTCCGCCGCCTTTGCGGCTCTTCCCACCAGCACCACCAGCACGCCCGTTGCGTCCGGGTCAAGGGTGCCCGTGTGGCCGACCCGACGGGTGCCGTATATCCTTCGCATACGGGCGACCACGTCAAAGGACGTCATCCCCGCAGGCTTATCAACGACGACCACACCCGTGGGCTCCATAGGATCATTTCGTTCTTTCATATTCTGCTATAGCCCTTTCAAGAAGCGGCAGGAGCACCGCCTTCGCGCCGTCTCCGCTTTCGGCGGAGATGCTGCAGCCCGCCGCCTGAGTGTGGCCGCCGCCGCCCAGAAGCGCGGCAACGGAGGCGCAGTCCACAGGTACGTTTGCGCGGAGAGAAGCTCTCCACACACCGGGCTCGTTTTCCCGCATGGACACGCCCACAAGAGCGCCCGCAACGGAGCGCATTTTATCGGAAACGTCGGAAAAGTCCTCATTCCTGAGGCCCGCCTCCGCGATCTCCTTATGGGAAATGGCGGTGATGACGGCTTTTCCGCCGCTGTGGAAGGTCATATTCGTCAGCGCGATGCGCTCCGCCAGAATGGCGCGCTTCGTTTTGACCGAATGAAGATTATGGGATACATATTCGCTTCTTGCACCGCGAAGGAGAAGCTCCGCCGCTATCCTGTGCGTGTCGGCGGTGGTGTTTCCGAAGCGGAAGCTGCCCGTGTCGCCCGATATGGCGGCGAAGATGCTGTCCCATATGGGGGCTGTGGGGGTGAGTCTGCCCGTTTTTTCAAGGCAGGAGACGATCTTATAAACGGTCTCGCCTGCGGCGGCAACGTGCGGCTCAATAAGGTTATCCGCAAAGGGCTCGCCCTTTGAATGGTGGTCCACCATAAGGACGAAGGAGTCCTTATAGTCTATAAGTCCGCCAAGCTGCTGAGGGGATGCAACGTCCACCGCTATAAGGGCAGCGCCCTCGGGGGGAACGCTAACGACCTTCACTCCTTCGGCAAGAAATCCTATCGCCTCGGGCACGCTGTCGGCAGAAAGGATGACTCCCTCCCCGCCCATTGCTCTGACGGCGTAAACGAGCGCCGACGCGGAGCCGATGGCGTCCGCATCGGGGGAGCGGTGCACCGCGACCGCAACGTTTTTCATTTCCGAGAGGCGGTCTGCCACCTCTCCCACGGTGAGTGTTCTGTAGCTCATTTATCGGAACCCGAATCCTTTATGTTTTTAAGCACCTCTGCGATGTGAGCGCCGTGCTCGATGGAATTATCCTCCTCGAAGGTGAGCTCCGGGGTAACTCTCAGGTTCAGTCTTTCCGCAAGGCGGCTTCTGATGAAGCCCTGCGCGGAGATAAGACCGCGCTTGATCTCCTTCTTATCGCCTGTGAGGGAGGAGAAATAAAGCTTTGCATATTTTAAATCGGGGCTGACACGGGCTGCCGTGATGGTGACGAATGCACCCGACACGCGGGGGTCCTTTATCTCGCGGAGGATACCCGCCATCTCCGTTGTCACTGCGCTGTTTATCTTATTTTGTCTGTTTGCACTCAAGGATCGTGCCCTCCGTTAAATTTTTATCCGTTATATTACCTAAGTATTATACCCGAAACAGCCGATACTTTCAACGGATATTTAGAATCTTCCTTATTTAGCGGGGTAAAAATGTTAAATTTCCTTTTATGCCTCGACAATAGACGGGGCTTGTGCTATAATCAATTATGTATGAGTAGAAGTATGCCTTCTGCCGAACACATCACAAAGACTCTCCGAAAGGACAGGATATGAACAAGTATACGAAGCTTATTCTGCTTCTTTTCACCGTTCTGACGCTCACCCTCGCCGTCGTTTCTTGCACCGGCGACACGTCAACGTCAACGTATACCGTCATCTCTCCCTCGGTAGACCCGGGCGGCGAGCTTCGCGGCTCCGATTTCATTATGGTCTCGGAATTTTCCAAGGTGAAATACTCCGTCACCATCAACGACGATGTCGACACCCGCACCCCCGGACGTCACACCGCATCCATCACCATCAAAAGCAAGGACGGCTACAAGCGCACCCTTGACGCTGTGTACACTGTGCGCTCCTATCTTTACGATTCCGTACGCGTTGAAGCAGGCAGCGGCACACCTGCCGTTTCCAGATTCATAAACCGCAAGGTCATGAAGGACCCCTCCGCCCACACGGTACGCTTCCGCGACGAGCTTCTCGTTGCCTCCTACACCCTCGGCACCCATGTGGTCGAGATCTTCGTGGACGAGATGCTGATGCAGGCCACCCTCATAATCGAGGACACCGTTGCCCCCACGGCGACTCCCGTCACCGTGTTCATCACCGACGCGGCCAAGGCTCCCAAGGCTGAGGACTTCGTCACCGATATCAAGGATGCAACGGGCGTTATCTGCGAATTCAAGGAATACTACGATTTCAACACCACAAGCGACATAACCGTCACCGTCGTTCTGACGGACGAGGCGGGCAACTCCACCGAGGTGGAGGCTCTCGCCACCTGCTCCGTTGACACCGAGCCCCCCGTTATCGAGGGCGTTAAGGACATCACCGTTGAGGTGGGCGGCTCCGTTTCCTATAAGAAGGGCGTCACCGTTACCGACAACTCCGGCGAATCTATCAAGGTGAGCGTCGACAACAGCCGCGTCAACCTGAACGAGCCCGGCGTATATGAGGTCTCCTACAGCGCAACGGACTCTGCCGGAAACTCCACCATCGTCCGCGCCACCGTTACCGTTACCGAAGCACCCAAGGCCACCGAAAAGGACGTTGAGGCGCTTGCAAAGAAGATATACAAAAAGCTCTATGAGGACGGAATGTCCAAGTGGGATATCGCCTTTGCCATCTACACCTGGACTCACGACAGCATCAAGTACGTTGACGTTGAGACCACCATCGACGACAGCATTCAGGCTGCATACGACGGATTCTCCGAGCTTAAGGGCGACTGCCTCACATATATGACCGTTGCGGAAGCGCTGCTGAAGCAGGCGGGCATCCCCACCAAGCGCATCGAGCGCCTTAAGTATGAGGACGAGGCAAATCACTACTGGCTCCTTGTCGATATCGGCGACGGCTGGTATCACTTCGACGCATGCTGGCGCCTGAAGAACAAGCCCTACGAGCCCTTCATGCGCACAGACGCAGAGCTTGCCGAATACTGCAAGGAATATAAGATCGAATACTACTACAGATTCGACAAATCCAAATATCCGACCCGCGGTACAGTTTCCTACTACACCGCAGAGACCCCCACCGACCCCGCCGCAGAATAACGACTGACTGCAAGGAAAAGACATAAATATGAGATTTCGAATATTGATCTTCATTGCCGTCATCCTTCCGGTGCTTGCGCTTCTTTCGTGCACCGGATCCGGCAAGGTGGCATATGAGATCTCCACCCCCTCGGTGGCTCTCGGCCAACCCCTTACGGCGGAGGATTTCGTTAAGATCACCTCCGGCACCGCTGCGGTCTCCACGGGATACCCCGTTTCCACCGCAAAGGTGGGCACCCACGCCGTTGTAGTCACCGTCACTCCCCAGGAGGGCAACCCCTTCTTCGTGAACTGCTCCTACACCGTTGCCTCCCCCGTCATCACGGAGATGACGGCGGAGCTGGGCGAGCCCCTTCCCGCAGCCTCCGATTTTCTGGACAGAGCGCTTCTGTCGGAGGCCTTCGACATTGAAAACGCCGACGAGCTTTATTCCGTCAGCTACGAGACCGCCCCCGAGGAGGGCGTGCTCGGCACACAGAGCCTTTCTCTCCGCGTGGACGCCATGGTTTTCGACGTGACCCTCCACGTGAAGGACACCACTCCTCCCGAGGCAGACCCCGTTTCCATGATCCTCACAAACGGAATGCACACGCCCACCCCCGACAGCTTTGTGGCAAGGGTGCGCGATGCATCTGAGGTGACTCTCGCCTTCGCTGAGGAATACGATTTCTCCTATCCTCACGATTTCGACGTTAAGATCGTGCTCACCGACACCTCCGGCAACGAAACGGTGATAACAGCCACCGTTCACTGCCTTATCGACAAGGAGCCCCCTGTGCTCACCATCGAGGGCGACCTTTACGTTACTGTGGGCAAGACCGTTTCCTATAAGGGAGGCGTTACCGCCACCGACAATTCCGGCGACCCCACCCTTACGATAGACAACTCCGCCGTTGATCTTAACACCAAGGGTGTTTACGACATCATCTACACCGCCACCGACAAGGCGGGAAATACCGCCACCGCGGTGCGCAAGCTCTTCGTTGTGGAGGAGCTTCCTCCCGAGGAATCAGAGGTCCTTCGTCTTGCACAGGAGGTGTACGATAATTACATCGTCACCCGCGAGGGCATGACAAAATACGAGATCGCCCGCGCTATCTACGATTGGTGCTATCACACCATCATCTTCGATATGAAGGGCACCGACAGGTCTCTCGGCCCCATCAAGCTGGCGTACGACGGATTCTCCACCCTGAAGGGCGACTGCTACACCTACATGATCACGGCAAAATATCTCTTCCTCATTGCAGACATCCCCACCGTTGAGGTAACGCGCCTGCGCTATGAGGGTGAGTCTCATCACTTCTGGCTCCTCGTTGACGTTGGCGACGGCTGGTATCACTTCGACGCCACCTCCCGCTCCACGGGAAGAGGCACCGACACCTTTATGCTCACCGACCAGGAGCTTGCCGACTTCTGCACACGCTTCAACGTGCCCCACTATTTCCGGTTCCAGCACGACGCATACCCCGAAAGGGCCACCGACTCCTATTTTGACTGATAAGCTCCGAAAGGAAAGACCTTTATGATGAAAAACGTTCTCCAGTACCTTGAGGCTACAGCCCCCAGAGTGCCCGAAAAGATCGCGTACTCCGACGGCACCGACAGCCTCACCTTTGAAAACGTATACACCTACTCCCGCGCCGTGGGCTCCTACCTTTGCTCCCGCGGTATCGTGGGCGAGCCCGTCGTCGTGCTGACGAAAAAGCACCCCCGCGCCATCCCCTGCTTCTTCGGCGCCGTTTACGCAGGCTCCATGTACGTTCCCGTTGATATCGAGATGCCCTCCGTCCGCATCGGACTGATACTTGACAATCTTAAGCCGAGTATTATAATATGTGACAAGAGCACAGAGAAGACCGCCGCCTCCCTGGCAGAGGCTCACGGCTGCGACTACGCCGCCGCTGAGGATATCTTCTCCTTCCCCGTGGATGAGGACGCCCTCGCCCGCGTGAGAGAAAGACAGATCGACACCGATCCCATCTACATCGTGTTCACCTCCGGCTCCACCGGTGTGCCCAAGGGCGTTGCCGCCTGCCACCGATCCGTTATCGACTATATCGAAAATCTCTCCCTGGCTCTGAACCTTTCCGAGGACACCGTTTTCGGCAACCAGGCGCCTCTTTACTTCGACGCCTGCCTGAAGGAGCTTTATCCCACCATCAAGTTCGGCGCCACCGCATATCTTATTCCCAAGTCTAACTTCATGTTCCCCCTGAAGCTTGTGGAATACCTGAATCTCCACCGCATCAACACCGTTTGCTGGGTGGTTTCCGCGCTGACGATGATCTCCTCGACAGACACCTTCAGCACCGCAAAGCCCGAATATCTCCGCACCGTTGCCTTTGGCTCCGAGGTGTTCCCTCCCTCTCAGCTTAAGATCTGGCGGGAGAATATGCCCGATACCGAGTTTTACAATCTCTACGGCCCCACCGAATGCACCGGCATGAGCTGCTGCTACCACGTGGACGACAGCCTCGAGGAGGGCGCGCCCGTTCCCATCGGCAAGCCCTTCCCCAACACCGACGTGCTTCTTCTCGTTTATAACGAGGACGGCACCGCCCGCCGCGCACACGACGGCGAGGAGGGCGAGCTCTGCATCCGCGGCACCCCCCTCACCCTCGGCTACTACAACAACCACGAGCAGACGGACCGCGCCTTCGTGCAGAATCCCCTTCACGATCACTACCGCGAGCTTATTTACCGCACCGGCGACATTGCCAAATACAACGAGCGCGGCGAGCTTCTCTTCGTTTCCCGCCGCGACCATCAGATCAAGCATATGGGTCACCGCATCGAGCTGGGCGAGCTTGAATACACCCTTGCCGGCTGCCCCGGCGTTACAAACGAATGCGCCGTTTACGATAAGGTGAATTCCAAGATCGTGCTCTTCTACGTGGGCGATGCCACCGCTTCCGAGGTCACCAAGTTCCTCCGCGCACATCTGCCCCGCTATATGCTCCCCAATGCTATGTTCCGTCTTGAAGAGATGCCCCTCACCCCCAACGGCAAGCGCGACAGAATGGCGCTTATGAAAAAATACGAGGAAAGTCTCTGATAATATCCCGTAACCGAGCGCTTTGGCGCTGAAAAATAAAATTTATACCGAGAGGTCAAAAATGGACAAGATCATTGAACTTTTGAAAGAACTCCACGAGGACATCGACTTTGAAGAATGCGACACCCTCGTAACCGACGAGATCCTCGACTCCTTCGATATCGTTACCCTCATCGCCGAGATCGCAGACGAATTCGACGTTCAGATCTCCGCAAATCACATCACGCCCGAAAACTTCAACTCTGCCGAAGCTATCTGGAATCTGGTTTCCGAGCTTCTCGACGAGTAATGATCCCCGCCGTCCGGCTAAACTCCGGGCGGCGTACTTCCGATTATAGCTATGTATTTTACTTCATATGAATTTATCGCCTTCGCGGCGGCGGTGTTCATTCTCTACTACGCCCTGCCGAAGGTCTGCCAGCGACCGCTGCTTCTTCTGTCGTCGCTTATTTTCGTTGCGTCATACGACGTTTTATATCTGCCCTTCATCGCTTTCACCGCAGTGACGACCTGGGGCTCCGCTCTTCTGATGCAGCGCGTTTTCAGCGTCCGCGATGCTTACATAAAGGAGCATAAGGCGGAAATGACCCGCGAGGAACGAAAGGAATATAAGGAAAAGTCCAAAGGAAAGATCCGTCTCCTCCTCTGGAGCTCCCTTATTGCCAACCTCGGCATACTCTGCTTCCTCAAATACGCGAATTTCACCATCCATAACGTTAATCAGCTCTTCTCCCTGGTTGAAAACGAGGCGGACATCCTCCTCGATCTGGTGCTCCCCATCGGTATCTCCTTTTATACCTTTATGTGCATCGGCTACCTTGTGGACGTTTCCCGCGAAAAGTACGCGGCAGACAAGAGCCTCCTGAACGTTTCCCTTTTCGCTTCCTATTTCCCCAGCCTTGTTCAGGGTCCCTTCTCCAAGTACGATGAGCTCGGAAAGACCCTTTTCCCCCGTCACAGCTTCGACAGCGCGGCCGTTTCGTCCGGTCTTCTCCGCCTTGTCTGGGGTTACTTCAAGAAGCTGGTCCTTGCCGACCGCGTTATGGTGGCGCTGAACGTTCTTTTCGATAAGCCCGATCAGTACAGCGGAGCATACGTCTTCGCCGCCATCATCCTTTATTCCATTCGCATTTACGCCGACTTCACCGGCGGCATCGACATCACCCTCGGCTTTTCCGAGATGCTCGGCATAAAGCTGAAGGAAAACTTCATACGCCCCTATTTTTCCAAGAGCATCGCAGAATACTGGCGCCGCTGGCACATCTCCCTGGGCGACTGGTTCCGCGAATACCTCTTCTACCCCCTCTCCATCTGGGGTCCCATCAACAAGCTTGCCAAAAAGGCGAAGGCCCGCTTCGGTGCAGGCTTCGCAAAGCGCATCCCCGTTTATTTCTCCACGATCCTCGTGTGGTTCGTCACGGGTATCTGGCACGGCGCTGCCTGGAACTTCATTGCATGGGGCATGGCAAACTGCATCGTTATCCTGATATCTCAGGAGCTTTCGCCCCTTTACGCTAAGTTTCACTCAAGGACCGGCATCGGTGAAACGGGCGCTTACGGCGCCTTTATGATGGTGCGCACTTACCTTCTTATGGGCTGCATCAGAATGTTCGACTGCTACGCCTCCGTGGGCGAGACTCTCTCCTCCCTCGGCTCCATGTTCACCACTTGGAACTGGCACGTGCTCTTCGACGGCTCCATGCTCACCCTGGGTCTCACCGCCGCCGACTACGCGGTGCTCCTTTGCGGCTGCGTGATGATCTTCGTTTCCAGCGTGCTGGCCGAGCGCGGCGATCCCCTTCGCGAGCGCCTCGGAAAGATCCCCTTCGCCGTTCCCGTCGCCATCGTTATACTGACGGTGCTCACCCTCGTTTTCGGTGCGTACGGCATCGGCTACGACTCCTCACAGTTCATTTATAACCAATTCTAAGCTATGAAAAAGACTATAATCCTCAAGATCACCTCGGCAGTGCTCGCGGTCGTGCTTCTCGCCCTTGCAGTTGCGCTTCTGAACCGCCTCTTTTTGCCGAAGTATATGTCGGGCGCTCTCGACGGCGCCTTCATCGCCGAATACTACGAGGAAGACCTTTCCCACGACGTTGTGTTCCTTGGCGACTGCGAGGTGTTTTCAAACATTTCGCCCGTGTATCTTTATGAAAACTACGGAATAACCTCCTTCGTCCGCGGCAGCGCTCAGCAGCTTATCTGGCAGTCGTATTATTTCCTGCTTGAAACGCTGGAAACGGAAAAGCCCGACGTTATCGTTTATAACGCGCTCGCTCTCGTTTACAACGAGCCCCAGAACGAAGCCTACAACAGAATCACCCTCGACGGAATGAAGCTTTCCCGCCACAAGCTCGCCTCCATCTCCGCCTCCATGACGGAGGAGGAATCCACGATCGAGTATCTTCTTCCCGTGCTCCGCTTCCACTCCCGCTGGAGCGACCTTAAGGCCGAGGACTGGAAGTACCTCTTCCACCGCGACAAGGTGACACACAACGGCTACTACATGCGCGTTGACTGCAAGCCCGTTACCTCCCTGCCCGCAGTACGTCCCAAGGACAACTACGACTTCGGTGAAACGGCTATGATGTATCTTGACCTGATGGTGAAGGCCTGCCGCGAAGCAGACGTTGAGCTGGTGCTCATGAAGGCTCCCTCCCTGACACCTCACTGGTATGACCAGTACGAGGCTCAGGTTGACGCATACGCCGAGAAAAACGGCCTTCTTTACATCAACGTGCTTGAAGCGGCTGAGGATATCGGCATCGACTACACCGCCGACACCTTCGACGCAGGTATGCACATGAATCTTTACGGCGCCGAGAAGGTCACCGAATATATCGGCGGCATCCTCGACGAGAAATATTCCCTCCCCGACCACAGAGGCGACGAGAAGTTCGACTCCGTGTGGGCGGAAAAGATCAAGTTCTACTACGATATGATCGAAGCGCAGAAGGCTGAGCTCGAAGAGCACGGTCGTCTTCTCGGCTTCGGTGCCGTGGCAGAGTGACCGCACCCCTGTTACCCCGACGCCGCCCCCTTTCCGGGAGCCGGCGCATAAATAAACTTATAATTCTGAAAGGAACAACAAAATGAAACGCTTATTTGCACTTTTACTCGTACTCGTCCTCTCCTTTACCCTTATCGCATGCGGTGGCGACGATCCCGCTGACACCGAGAAGGATGACGGCAAGGAAACCGAAAATGCCGGCAACAACGGCGGCAAGGACACCGAAGGCGAAGGCAACGAAGGCGAACAGGAAGACAAGTACGTGTTCGTTTCCGGTGACGTTACCGTTATCATGAACGCGTCCGCTGAATCCATCCTCTCCGCTCTCGGCGAGCCCAACAGCACCTACGAATCCCCCTCCTGCGCATTCCAGGGCAACGACTACTACTACGATTACGGCAGCTTCGAGCTCTCCGCATACGACGAGGGCGAGGGTAAGTTCATTTACTCCGTATTCTTCAAGGACGACCTTATCGAAACTCCCGAAGGCCTCTGCATCGGCGACTCCGCCGCTGACGTTGAAGCACTTTACGGCGCAGAGGGCAAGCTCGATTCCGGCAACTATTCCTACACCGACGGCAACTGCAACCTTATGATCTTCATCACCGACGGCGCAGTTTCCTCCATCGAGTACACCGCTGTCGTTCAGTAATGCGCGACGAGCTCACCTTAATCGACATTCAGAAGATGCGCGAGGAGATCGAGGAGCGCATCGCTCTCCGTCCCAAGCTGAAGGAGGCGGTGAAATCCGCCCGCGACCTTGGCGACCTCTCCGAAAACGACGAATACCGCTCCGCAAAGCGCGAGATGAATGCAAACAACAGCCGCATCCGCTATCTTGAGAATATGATACGCACCGCCGTTGTGATCACAACAGAGTCGAAGGAGGACGAGGCAGGTCTTTTCGACCGCCTCACCATCTATTATCCCGAGGATGAGGAAGAGCGCGTTATCCGCATCGTCACCACCCTGCGAAACGACGTTTTCAACGACTGCATCTCAAAGGAATCCCCCGTTGGCAAGGCTTTGCTGGGCGCAAGGGTGGGCGACGTTGTCACCGTTCACGTGAACGACGCTGTTTCATATCCCATCAAGCTGCTGGCTATCGAAAAGGGCACCGACGACGATTCCCTTCCCATTGCGAAATATTGAGTATAAAAAAGGAGGCAAAAGCCTCCTTTTTTGTTTGTGCGAACATAGCAGACGCAATGCAGCGCGCGGGCTCACGCGGTTTTGCGTGCTTTTTGGCAGAAGTTCAGCTTTGCTGAACTTCTGCCAAAAAAGCCATTCAAGAGAGGGAGACAGGGATAGAGTTTGCATTTAGTAAGTCAGAAGTAATTGAAATCTTCATAATGCAAACTCCGCTTTCGAAGATTCGACGAAGTCGAATCTTCCGCCTTGTGTTTTTCCCGCAAAAAGGATATAATAAAAGGTGATATCCGACGCGAAGGGGGAACTCTGTATGCATAACCTTGACACAAACGAAAAAAGAGCTTTTTCGAGGACTGTTCTTGTC
>JAZMZX010000072.1:0-7757 GCA_045586225.1 Eubacteriales bacterium | reverse complement strand
CCTCCATCGAGCTCTCCGCCGACGGACCCCTCCGCGAGCCCTACATTGCCTATATGCAGGGCGGACTCACCTATGAATCGGGCAAATACGGCGTCCGATGCGCTGCAGAGGAGCTTCTCAAAGTCACCGATTGACAAAACCCCCGCGCGGGTATATAATTTTTACTGTAATATCAGCACTTAATAACACTGAAAGAGTAAATATTCCAATGAAAAAAACAGCATTTATCCTTGCTTTGGCGATCCTCGCCTCTGCTCTCCTCGTTTCCTGCGCCGACAAGGGCGACGTGAAGGTCCCCTCCGGCATGCAGCTCTGCACAAACGACGTTGTTAACTATAATCTCTTCGTTCCCGCGGAATGGACTCCCTCCATCTCCACAGGCGCCGTTGGCGCATACTGCTCCGCGCAGGATCCCACGAACGTTTCCGTTATGGCGTGGAACGTGGACTCCTCCATGACGCTGGACCTTTGGTGGGAGCAGTACGTTTCCGACTTTGAAATGGTGTACGACGATCTCACTCTCATCAGCTCCGACAATGCCACCCTCGGCGGCGTTGCTGCGAAAAAGTATGCATACACCGCAAAGCTCGGTGAATTCGAATACTATTACGAGCAGTACGTGTGCATCCACTGGAGCATGGTATACGTGCTCACCTTCACCTCCACCCCCGAAAATTACGAGAGCCACGCAGAAGAGCTTCTCGACATCGTTGAATATTTCGAGTTCCACTGATAAATATGATCTATTTTGATAACGCTTCCACAACGAAGCCCTCTGCTGCAGCGGTCGCCGCCGTCACAGAGGCGCTGACGGCAGAATGGGGGAATCCCTCGTCCCGTCACGACACAGGAAGAGGCGCGAAGAAGAAGCTTGACTCCGCCAGGCTTACGATACTGTCAACACTCGGGGCGCGTCGCGCCCCGTCTTCGTCTCTGATATTTACGGGCAGCGGCACCGAAGCCACGAATCTTGCCATCCTCGGCGTTTGCCGTGCCAAGGCAAGGCGCGGCCGCATCCTGATCGGTGCAGGCGAGCACGCATCTGTGGATGCCGCCGCCGCGGCGGCTGAAGCCGAAGGCTTCACCGTTGTGCGCATACCCACGAAAAACGGAGTTCTCGATATTGACCGCGTCAGAGAAGAGGCAACGAGGGACACCGTCCTTGCCTCGTTTATGCTTGTAAATAACGAAACGGGCGCTCTTTATAACGTTGCCGAGGCCTTCGAGGCCGTCAGAGCCAAGGCGCCCTCTGCAATATGCCACACGGACGCCGTTCAGGGCTACACGAAGGTGCCCTTCACGGTGCGCTCTCTGGGCGCCGATATGATAACGGTATCGGCACATAAGATCCACGGACCAAAGGGCGTTGGCGCTCTTTACGTGGACGGAGACGTTTTCCGCCGCCGCGAGATCTCTCCCACCGTCTTCGGAGGCGGTCAGGAGGGCGGCTTCCGCTCGGGAACCGAAAACGTACCCGGCATACTGGGCTTTGCGGCAGCTGCCGCCGAGGCATTTGAAGGCATGGGGGAAAACAGCAAAAGGACTGCTGCGCTCCGCTCCCTCATAGCGGAGAAGGTCTCCCTTATCGAGGGCGTGCGGTGCAACCTTCCCGAAATGGCCGCGCCTCACATTCTGAGCATCACCCTTCCCTCCATCAAAAGCGAAACTATGCTCCACTTCCTTTCGGAGCGCGGGATCGCGGTGTCAAGCGGATCTGCCTGCTCCACACATTCGAAGAATCTGTCGGGAGCGCTCCTTTCCTTCGGCCTTCCCGATAAGGAGGCAGACACCACAATCCGCGTGAGCCTTTCCGAGGAGAACACCGCCGAGGAAGCGGAGACCTTCGTTTCTGCGCTTTCAGACGGCGTGGCAAGACTTGCAAGGATAATGAAATGAAAGATAAAAAGCAGAGGCTTTGATAAGCCTCTGCTTTTTGTTTTGCGGAGCGAAAATGGTGCGTTATTGGGGCGCACCGGCGCTACGCGATTTGTCGCACTTTTGCCCGGGGGACTCTCCTCCGCGGAGGAGAGCTTGCGCCCTCCGCTCGCGTAATCGCGAGGGTAAGTGGGACAAGTGCAAAGCGATCGTGTGGCGTTATTCTGTGCGAGGTGATAGTTTTGCGGAATAATTGTGGAAAGCCAAAATCTATCGCGAGTGCGGTGCGATAGGTTTACGAGGTAGATTCTTTTGCGGCACGCAAAAAAAGCACCCTTTCGGGTGCTTTTTTATTAAAACAGTCCTTCCGTTGAAACGTATCTCATTCCCGTGTCGGGGAGCACAGTCACGATCACCTTGCCCTCGTTTTCGGGACGCTTACCAAGCTCCACAGCCGCGGCAACAGCCGCACCGGAGGAGATACCGCAAAGAAGACCCTCGTTTCGGGAAAGGATGCGGCAATATTCGTATGCTTCCCCGTCAGTGACGGTGAGCACGCCCGAAAGGAGCCTTCTGTCCAACACTGCGGGCACGAAATTGGCGCCGATGCCCTGTATCTTATGGGGCGCGGCTCTTCCCTCTGTCAAAAGGGGAGATGCTGCAGGCTCAACGGCGTAGACCTCCACGTCGGGCTTCATTTCACGAAGGAAACGGCCGGTGCCGGTAACGGTGCCTCCGGTGCCGGCGGTGGCAACAAAAATATCCACTTTCCCGTCGGTATCCTCCCATATCTCAGGACCCGTGGTGATATAGTGGGCGGCGGCGTTTGCGGGATTGCCAAACTGGGAGGGGATATAGCTGTCGGGATATAGGGCTGCCAGCTCCTCCGCCTTTTTCACGCATCCGCTCATTCCCTCCGCTCCCGGAGTGAGCACCAGCTCCGCTCCGTATGCGGCGAAAACTCTTCTGCGCTCCTCGCTCATTGTGTCGGGCATAGTGAGTATAAGACGGCGTCCCTCCGCGGCGCAGAGCATTGCGAGTCCGATACCGGTATTACCGCTGGTGGCCTCGATTATTACGGTGTCATCGCCAACTCTTCCCTTTGCCTTTGCGCCGTCCAGCATAAAGAGCGCGGCGCGGTCCTTGATGCTTCCGCCGGGATTCACAAGCTCCACCTTTGCAAGAATGCGTGCCCGTGAGCCCATGGCGGCTGCCGTTTTATCCAGAGCGAAAAGAGGCGTTTTGCCGATCATTTCGCGGATATTTGTAAGTACGTTCATATTATTTTCCCCGTCTGAGGTCAGGATTCTTTTTTGAAGTGGATGAGCACGCTTTCTGCGTCTCTCCAGTTGCGTGTCATATTGAGGCCTGCGTTCATAAGGGTCTTGCCAAGGTGGCGTCTGCCAAAGCTGTCAACGTACCATGCGTCGGGGTCAAGCCCGCGGAGGCGGACGAAATAAACAGGCGCGATGCGTGCGTTTACCGCAACGAAGGTGAGCGTTGCCTCAGACTTATCGGGGGAAACGTATTCCCAGGCGCAAACGTCGCCGCCCGGCGTGATAAGGCGGTAAAGGTCGCCCTCCATCATAATGGGAGCGAGAGCCTTATAGCGCTCGATCTGCTTTTTCACCGTTTCCTTTTCCTTTTCCGTCATCTTGTTAAGATCGAGCTCGTAGCCGAAGGTGCCGGCAAAGGCAACGTTGCCGCGGGTCTCAAGGGGAGTTCTTCTTCCCGTCTGATGGTTGGGAGATGCAGAAACGTGGCAGGACATCGTGGAGGCGGGATACGCCATGGAGGTGCCGTACTGAATCTCAAGCCTTTCGATGGGGTCTGTGTCGTCGCTGGTCCAGTACTGAGGGAAGTAGTAAAGGAGCGCGGGGTCGTAGCGTCCGCCGCCGGAGGCGCAGCCCTCAAGAAGCACGTCGGGGAAGTCCTTCGTCAGGCGTTCGAGGATGGAATAGAGACCGAGATAATAGCGGTGGAACACCTCGCCCTGTCTGTCGGCAGGGAGAGTTTCGGAGGCGACCTCCGTGAGATTGCGGTTGAAATCCCACTTGATGTATCTGATATTTGCGGAGCGAAGCGCCTTCGCAATGGATTCGTAGATATAATCGCACACCTCGGGTCTCGTCAGATCGAGAACGTACTGGTGGCGTGCGATGGACATTTCTCTGCCCTCGGTGTGGAGCGCCCATTCGGGATGGAGGCGGAAAAGGTCGGAATCGCGGCTGACCATTTCAGGCTCAAACCATATACCGAAGTCCAGCCCCAGCTCGTTCACACGGGAAACGAGAGAGGGGAGACCTCCGCGAAGCTTCTCCTCGTTTGTGTCCCAGTCGCCGAGAGAGCAGCGGTCGCTGTTTCTCTTGCCAAACCAGCCGTCGTCCATAACGAGCATATCGATGCCCAGCTCAGAGGCATCCCTTGCGATGGAAACGAGCTTATCGTCGTCGAAATCAAAGTAGGTGCCCTCCCAGTTGTTCACGAGAACGGGACGGGTCTTATGCGCCCAGCGCTGATTTATGAGATGGCTGCGGTAGAAGCGGTGCATAGCGCGGCTCATAGCGCCGATACCCTCGGCGGAATATACCATAACCGCCTCGGGCGCGAAGAATTCCTCGCCGGGGGAAAGCTTCCATTCAAAGCCCTCGTGGTTGATGCCGCAGATAACGCGGGTGGAGCCGAAGGCCTCCACCTCAGCGGTGATGGCGAAGTTTCCGCTGTACACAAGGTTGAAGCCATATACGTCGCCGTGCTCCTCACCCGTTTCGGGGGGCATAATGGCAACGAAGGGGTGGTGATAGTGGCCGGATGCGCCTCTTGTGGAGGCAAAGCTCGTGATGCCGTGAGCGAGCGGGCGGCGCTCAACGCGGCGCTCGCGTCCCCAGCAGCCCCAAAGTCCTATAGCCTCAAACTGCGGATGTGTAAAATCAACGGAGGCGCTGTAAACACGCTCCAGATACATTGCCTTATCGGAGGTGTTCTTCACGGAAACGCGGCGCGTGATAATGGGATGGGAGGCAAAAACAGTATAGTAGAGGGTGACCTCAGCGCCGGTGATGTCGGTGCCGACAAGCTCGAGAGTTTCAGCCTCGTCCTCTCCCGCAAAGGTGGAGGGCATGCCGGGCACGGGCTTTTTGCCCTTATAAACGGTGTGGCTCTTATATCTGAAGTCTGTGTTGCGGTTTCCTGCCGCATTCTTTATCTCAAGGGCGGGCACGCGGAAGTCGCCGGTGCCGTAGCAGGGGTATTCCACAGCCGCCGTGTCCATGGAGAATCTCCAGTCGGGCACCGTTGCCGTCAGGGGAACGGTGGAGTCGTGACCCTCACGGACGCAGAGATACGAAACGTCGTATTCGTCGATGGGGGCGCCGTAATAGATATGCGTAAGATAGCCGCCTCTGTCTATCATGAAAATATAGGATGAGCCGGACGTATCGAGCTTGAACGTTTGCTTGTCTTCATAAAAACGTATGGACATATGTATGCCTCCTCGTCACTTTCTGGTTAAGACAAGTATATCATAAGTCACCGCCGCTCCACAAGGTTTTTCCCCCACTTTTCCCGTTACTTTCAATATCGCCGCCCATAACGCGAAAAAGCCCGGAGCCTTCGCCGCGCTCTTTGCCAAGCGGGCACGGGAAAAACCGAAAAACGAAAAAACCGTGTAAAATCGGGCAAAATTCCGCCTTGTTTCAAGTAAAATTAATAAAAATAGAAAATCTGCTATTGCACAATAAGTTCACATCGTGTATAATGAATGGGTACGGTTTTGTACAGATTAGCCGTACGCCCCGAAAAAACGGGGCAGATATTATTAAACCTGCGGTTATAATAATAATTCATCATACATTTTAGGAGAAAAAGATGGCCACCTACAAATCAAAAGACATTCGTAACATTGCTCTGCTCGGTCACGGCGGCTCCGGTAAGACCTCCCTCGTTGAGGCTATGCTTTACGTTAACGGCGCTATCGACAGAATGGGCAAAACAACTGACGGAAATACGGTAAGTGACTACGATCCCGAAGAGATCAAGCGCGGTTACTCCCTTTCCACCTCTCTCGTTCCCGTTGAAGCAAAGGGCACGAAGCTCAATATCCTCGACGCTCCCGGATATCTTGAATTCGTTGGCGAAGTTAAGGAAGCTGTTGCTGCTGCAGACAGCGCTATCATCCTCGTTGATGCTAAGGCCGGTGTTGAAGTCGGTACCGAGCTTGCTTGGGACAACGCAACCGAGGCTGATATTCCGAAGGCATTCTTCGTAAACAAGTCCGACGATGCTGACGCTAACTTCAAGCGCGTATTCGATCAGCTCCGCGAAACCTTCGGCATCTCCGTATGCCCCATCCTCGTTCCCGTTACCGGCAACAAGGGTATGTTCGCAGACCTTATCGAAATGAAGGCTTACACCTACGATGCAAAGAAGGGTACCGCTACCGCTTGCGATATCCCCGCATCCTTCGCAGATGAAGCTGAAGAATACAAGACCATTCTTTACGATTCTCTCTCCATGACAAGCGAAGAGCTCATGGAAAAGATCCTCATGGAAGAGCCCATCACCCGCGAAGAAGCGTTCGATGCTATCCATCAGGGCATTCTCGATGAGTCCATCACTCCCGTTTACTCCGGCTCCGCCACCAATCTCTGGGGCGTATCCTCCCTCATCGACGCGTGCATCGGTTCCTTCCCGAACCCCACCGAGTCCAAGACCGGCGCTGATGAATCCGGCGAAACCGCTGTATTCGTATACAAGACCGTTGCCGATGCTTTCGGTAAGCAGTCCTTCTTCCGCGTTATGAGCGGCACCCTTAAGCGCGACGTTACTCTCAGAAACGTTGACACCGATTCTTCCGAAAAGTTCTCTCACATCTACACCATGAGAGGCAAGAAGCAGACCGAGGTCGAAGAGCTCGCATGCGGCGATATCGGTATGATCTCTAAGCTCGCTAACACCGGCACCAACAACACTCTCACCGCCGGCGGCGATGCTTCCTTCAAGAAGATCAAGTTCCCCACTCCTTTCCTTTGCCAGGCTATCCAGCCCTCCTCCAAGGGCGACGAAGATAAGATCTCCACGGGTATCGCCAGACTCCTCGAGGAAGACCTTACCCTCAAGTATGAAAATAATCCCGAGACCAAGCAGATGGTTATCTACGGTATGTCCGACATTCACCTCGACATCGTTGTTTCCAAGCTTAAGTCCCGCTACGGCGTTTCCGTTCTTCTCACTGCTCCCAAGATCGCATACCGCGAGACCATCAAGGGCAGAGCTTCCGTTGAAGGAAAGCACAAGAAGCAGTCCGGCGGTTCCGGTCAGTACGGTCACGTTAAGATGACGTTCAGCCGCGGCGAAGACGAAGGTCTCACCTTCACTCAGTCCGTTGTCGGCGGTACCGTTCCGAAGAACTTCTACCCTGCAGTTGAAAAGGGTCTTCTCGAAGCTATGCAGCACGGTGTGCTTGCAGGCTATCCCGTTGTAAACCTTGCAGCTGACCTCTTCGACGGTTCTTACCACGCAGTTGACTCCAATGAAATCTCCTTCAAGCTTGCAGCACGTCTTGCATACAAGGCAGGTCTGCCTCAGGCTAAGCCTATCCTTCTCGAGCCTATCGGCGAGCTCAAGGTTTACGTTCCGGACGCTCTCGTTGGTGACGTTATGGGTGACCTTAACAAGCGCCGCGGCAGAGTTATGGGTATTGATCCCGCAGAGGAGGGCACTCAGGTAGTACTTGCCGAGGTTCCTTTCTCCGAGAATGTGCCCGATACGTCGGACGTGACCTCCGCATCAGAAACGCACGTCACGGATACCGCCGAAAGCTCCGACAGCAATGTTCAGGATGAGCATCAGACGTATACCCTGTACACCTCCCACGACCCTCT
>JAZMZX010000071.1:0-13112 GCA_045586225.1 Eubacteriales bacterium | reverse complement strand
TTTACATATGTTAAAATGCAAGTGTGGACGTGATCTGTAGAAGTCCGTCCTGCTTAATAAAATAAAAGTCAAAGGAGTCTACACCATGGGAAAGATAACATTTATGGGTGCAGGCAGCACTGTATTTGCTAAAAACGTGCTTGGCGACTGCATGCTCACCCCTTCCCTCCGCGATTTTCACATCGCGCTTTACGACATTGATGCACAGCGGCTTGAAGAATCTTATATTATGATCACCGCACTGAATGCAAACATCAATGAAAACCGCGCAACCGTTACAAAGCATTTGGGCGTTGAAAACCGCAAGGAAGCCCTCCGCGGTGCAGATTTCGTTGTTAATGCGATCCAGGTTGGCGGATACGAGCCCTGCACCGTTACCGATTTTGAGATCCCGAAGAAATACGGTCTCCGTCAGACAATAGCCGACACTCTCGGCATCGGCGGTATCTTCCGCACCCTTCGCACCATTCCCGTGCTTGAGGATTTTGCAAACGATATGGCTGAGGTGTGCCCCAATGCCTGGTTCCTCAATTACACGAATCCAATGGCTATGCTGACGGGATATATGCTCCGCTACACGCCCATCAAGACCGTTGGTCTTTGCCACAGCGTTCAAGTCTGCTCACGCGGTCTTCTCCGCTCCCTCGAGATCGAATATAAGGAGCCTATCAAGGAGCGCATTGCCGGCATAAACCACATGGGATGGCTGCTTGAGCTCTACGATGCAGACGGAACTGACCTTTATCCTGAGGTGCGTCGCCGCGCAATTGCAAAGCTTGAGGAAGAGCTCGCAAAGGGCAACTCCAAGTACTGGGACCTTACGAGATACGAATATATCCGCAGATTCGGCTACTACTGCACTGAATCCAGCGAGCACAACGCTGAGTATAACAACTTCTTCATAAAGTCTAAGTATCCCGAGCTTATCGAGAAATACAATATTCCTCTTGACGAATACCCCCGCCGCTGCGTAAATCAGATCGCAGGCTGGGAGCGCGACAGAGAGCGCTACGTAAACGGCGACGTTTCCCACAGACGTTCACGCGAATATGCGTCTTACATTATGGAGGCTATGGTTACCGATAACGCATACAAGATCGGCGGCAACGTCCTCAATAACGGACTTATTGAAAACCTTCCGAAGGAAGCGTGCGTTGAGGTTGCCTGCCTTGTTAACCGCTACGGCGTTCAGCCCACCTATCAGGGCAAGCTTCCCACCGTTCTTGCGGCAATGAATATGACGAATATCAACACTCAGCTTCTCACGATCGAGGCTGCTGTGACAAAGAAAAAGGAGGCCATCTATCAGGCTGCTATGCTTGAGCCCCACACCTCCTCCGAGCTTTCCATCGATGATATCATCTCTCTCTGCGACGATCTTATCGAGGCTCACAAGGGATGGCTGCCCGAATACAAGTAATGCGAAAGCCTCGTATTTGCGGCATTATCCGGTGAAATACAGTAATAATAAACCGATAGTAGAACAATAATAATTCTACTGTCGGTTTATTTACATTTGTTTTTCTTTGTGATATGATAAAAAGCAAGAAGGATGCGCATGCTTTTATGCTTTATAAAAGGAGGATCACAAAGTGAGGATCATCATTTCGGATATAATCAAAGAACAGAGAAAGAAAATGGGGATAAACCAGGAGACCCTTGCGAAGCAGTTCGGTATTTCGATCCAGGCTGTATCCAAATGGGAAAAGGGACTTTCATGCCCCGATATTTCTCTTCTCCCTGGACTTGCTGAATTTTTCGGCGTGACTATCGACTATCTTCTCACGGGGAAAAATGTTGTAATAAACAAGCCCGAGGATGAGGAGTCGGAGGTCTTGCCCTCGGCGGTGTATGCCGTCGGGGGTGACGGAGAGATCAGAGAAAAATGCCCCAAGGTAGATTCCCTTTATATCGTGGAGATCTACAACGGCCACATTATCGAGGCGTCAAACAAAATCGACGATACTGACAAAATCGAGCTTAAGGTCCCCTCGGGCGTGTGGAACATAGATATCAACTGCGCCGCTTCCCTTTCCTTTGACTTTTTTAAGGGTAACGTAAACGTAAACGGCGGCAACGTTTCCATAAACGGCGAGATCGTCGGTAACGTCAGTGCGGAAGGCTCAAATTTATCATGCTGTGACCACATAGACGGCAGCGTGTCCCTGAGGGATTCAAACGCATCCTTCGATTCAGATATCAGCGGTGACGTAAACGTGATGAACGGAAGCATAGCTGCCGGCGATATCGGGGGCAATCTGCTGTTCCAGAACGGCAACGTTACTGTCAGCGGAGACGTAAACGGAGACGTTGCTGTCAACAACGGAAACCTCATTTGCGAAGGTGACATCAACGGCGATTTCGAGGCAGCAGACGGCGACGTTACTGTCGAAGGCGACGTTGCGGGCGACATTGACGTTCACTACGGAAATGTGATTTGTGAAGGCGACATAGCAGGCGACATAGAAGTAACGGACGGCAGCATCACCTGCGAGGGTGACGTAGCGGGTGACGTTTCAGTGACGAATGGCAGCTTTACCTCTAGCGGTGACGTTTGCGGCGATTTTGACGAGAACATTGAAGATGAGGATGAAGATGAAACCGACGGAGACGGGGCGGAAACTGAATCTTATAACAAACGGCACACGTCTGAAGCAGTCAAGAACGCGCCTGCTTCTGCCATAAAGCATAGCTTTTCATTCGTAAAAGACAACAGCGACGAAAATACCGCAGGCTTTATCTTAAAACGGGACGACAGCGGCAAATGCTGCGTGATAGTCGAAAGGCTTCCCGACCCTATTGTGGCGTATGACGTATTCGCCAGCCCCGAAAACGGGATCAACATTATATATCAGCACTCTTCCGTGAAAAACACCGCTGTTTTTCTCCTTCTCGGAGAAGGAGAATATTATCTCTTCCTTAAGGATAGAGACAGATCCTTCTCTATCGATGCTGTTGATTTTGAAGAAACCGAAGAAGGCTACGTTTTCTATCATGAGGGATGCGACAGCTCATCTGTTACCGTAAGATATTGATAATAAAAAAGAAAGCGAGTGATCTCGCTTTCTTTTTGTTTTATGCTTTGTAGCTTCCCTTGAGGTTTACGATCCTGTTATAGGTGTTCGGAAGCTTCTTGTCGCGGATGAAGTATCCGTTTCTCACGAACTGGTAATGAACACCGTCCTCTTCGTCCTTGATGGAAGGCTCAAGCTTGCAGCCCTCATACTTAACGGCGGAGGTGGGATTCAGATAGTTCTCGTATTCAGCGGAGGGAACGTCGTTCATGTTCGCTTCGGTGAAGAGCTTATCGTAGTAGATAACGTCTGCGGTATGAGCGTATTCAGCGGAAACCCAGTGGATAGTTCCCTTTACCTTTCTTCCGTCGGTGGGCATGCCGCTTCCCGTTTCAAGGTCTGCGGTGCAGCGGATCTCGGTCACGTTGCCGTTTTCATCCTTGACGATCTCATTGCACTTAACGATATAAGCACCCATGAGGCGTACCTCTCCGTCGGGCTTCATGCGGAAGAACTTGGGAGGCGGTACCTCTGCAAAGTCGTCGGCTTCGATATAAAGCTCACGGGTGAAAGGAACCTTTCTCGTGCCGGCTTCGGGGTCTGTGGGGTTATTGGGAAGCTCGAAATATTCGGTCTTGCCCTCGGGGAAATTGGTGACGGTCACCTTTATAGGCTTGATAACGGCAACTCTGCGGGTCGCCTTGCCGGAAAGATCCTCGCGAACGCAGTGCTCGAGAAGCTCAAGCTCTGCCATGGAGTTGGTCTTGGCAACGCCGACTCTTCCGAGGAAGTCGATGATAGACTCAGCGGTATATCCGCGGCGGCGCAGACCGCAAAGTGTGGGCATTCTGGGGTCATCCCATCCGTCAACGAGACCCGTTTCAACGAGATAACGGAGGAAGCGCTTGGACATTACCGTATAGGAAAGATTAAGACGCGCAAACTCGATCTGACGGGGCATTACGGGAGAATCCATATAGGGTGCAACCTTTTCCTTTACCCAGTCGTAAAGGGGACGGTGATTCTCATACTCAAGGGAGCAGAGAGAATGTGTGATGCCCTCGATATAGTCCTGAATGGGGTGAGCAAAATCGTACATGGGGAAAATGCACCATTTAGTTCCCTGGCGGTGATGCTCGATATAGCGGATGCGGTAGATAACGGGGTCGCGCATATTGAAATTGCCGGAGGCAAGATCGATCTTGGCGCGGAGGGTGTACTGTCCTTCTGCAAATTCGCCGTTTCTCATGCGGCGGAAGAGATCGAGGCTTTCCTCGATGGGTCTCGAGCGGTAAGGAGAGATGGCGGGATTGGAAAGGTCGCCTCTGTATTCGGAGAACTTATCTGCGGAAAGCTCGCATACGTATGCGTGGCCGTCCATAATGAGATGCTCTGCTAGCTCGTAAGTCTTTTCGAAGTAGTCGGAGCCGTAGAAGAAGCGGTCGTCCCAGTCGAAGCCAAGCCAGTGGATATCCTCCTGGATCGCGTCAACGTATTCTGTGTCTTCCTTTGCAGGGTTGGTGTCGTCCATACGGAGATTGCATCTGCCACCGTATTTCTTCGCCGTTCCGAAGTCGATGAGCAGCGCCTTGCAGTGACCTATATGAAGATAGCCGTTGGGCTCGGGAGGAAAACGTGTGTGTATATCGTCTGCCTTATATTTGCCCTCGGCGATTTCGCCGTCGATTATTTCGTGTATAAAGTTAGTGGTTTCTGCCATTGAAGTTTCCTCTCATTTAGGCGAGTTTTTCGATCATATCGGCGATCCTCTTCTTTGAAGCTTCGGCGCCGATGATCTTCATTACTGTGTAAAGGTCGGGGGAGTTGAGCTTGCCTGTAACGGCAACTCTTATCATCATGCTCACGTCGGCAACGCTGCCCTTGTATGCATCGGGATTCTTGCGGTATTCCTTCATATCGGTGCAGTAGCCAAGGTCAGAGGCAATAGCCTTCACCTTTTCAAACCAGGCGTTTGCATCGTCTTCAGCGCTGTATTCTTCGCTGAAACGAAGGAGAACGGACTTGACGTCACAAATATCGGTGCCTTCGGGATAGCTGTCCTCAAGCTTGAAATATGCGTCGTAGAAAAGAGCCATATAAGCGCGGAGCTCGACCCAGGTAGCATAGTCCTTTCTGGGCTTGTTTCCGCCTCTTCCGATATTGATGATAGCCTTAGCAAAATCGGGAGAGGATGCAAGCTTTTCGGCAAAATCGGGATCAAAATCGACAGCCCATCCGTAAAGCGCATCGTAGATATAATCAGCCGTCATTGTGGAAATAACGTTTTTGGAGATATCTCCGAGCTTATTCATATCGAAAAGGCAGCCGGAAACGCTCATTTTCTTGATATTGAAGGGGAAATCCTTATAGGACTTATCCTTATTCTGGGCGTGCCATTCCTCAAAATTGGAATTGAGAAGCGTCATAACGTATTCGGAAACGCAGGCGGGATCGTAGCCGAGGCGGCGGTAATCGTCCATATTTGCACCCATATCGCGCTTGGAGAGCTTCTTCTTGGAGCCGTCCGCATCCAGCTTCATAAGCTGGGAGATGTGCATATACTTAGGTGCGCGCCAGCCGAGATAGCGGAAAAGCTGCAGATGCTTCGGCAGGCTGGGGAGCCATTCCTCACCTCTTACAACGTGGGTGGTGCGCATAAGATGGTCGTCCACAACGTGTGCGAAGTGATATGTGGGAACGCCGTCGGACTTGAGAAGAACAACGTCCTCGTCGTTTTCGGAAAGCTCGAGATTGCCTCTAACAAGGTCGGTGAACTTGAATTTCTTTTCAGCATCACCCTCGGCGATCGCGAAAAGTGCAAACTTCTGTCCCATCTTAAGGGATTCTTCTACCGATTCGATTGTGAACTGTCTACGGTCCAGCATTGCCTGGCGGCGGGCTGCGCCCTCTGCCTCCCAGTCAACGTTCTTTATTTCTGCCTTTTTATCAACGGTCTTGATCTCGTTGAGCTCCTCCTCGGTGGAGAAAACGGGATACGCTCTTCCCTCTTTAACGAGGCGCTTCGCAAACACGTGATAAAGCTCAACTCTTTTGCTCTGGCGGTAAGGTCCGTATGCTCCAACCTCGCCGTCGACGGTTTCACCTTCGTCGAATTCAACGCCGTAGTGTGCAAGGGTCCTGATAAGTCCTGCCGCTGCGCCCTCAACCTCACGGCGGGCGTCGGTGTCTTCAATTCTGAGATAGAACACACCGCCGGACTGATGAGCAAGGCGCTCACCGACCATAGCCGGGAAAAGGCCGCCAAAATGAACGAAGCCTGTGGGGCTGGGTGCAAATCTCGTTACCTTTGCGCCTTCGGGAAGGCTTCTTTCGGGATATCTTTCTTCGATCTCTTCCTCGGTCAGCGTTAAGTTCGGGAAAAGCAGATCAGCAAGATAATTATAATCCATATATTTTACCTCTCATATTCAGGGAGTGAATTTTTCATTGCTGCCGCCGAAAGCGACACTTATAAATTATAACACGATTGTTTTTGCTTTTCAATAAAAAATAAGCCGAATATTACCTTAACAAAAATATAATTATCGTCGTTTTACTAAAATCGTTGATTTTTTCGTCGAATAATGGTATTATCTTATGTAATGGGTAAATCATATTTACCGGATATCTAAGATACGACCAAAGAGGTTTCATATGGCAGTTAATTTATTCAAAAGCTCAGTTGGCGGATACAATAAGGCTGAGGTGGACACCTATATCCATCACGTGAGCCGCAAAATGGAGCGCGAAAAGAAGGATTACGAGCGCAGGATCGAGATCCTTGAGGCTGAGATCGCCAAGCTTAAAAATGAAAAGACCGAGATCGAATCCATGCTCAAGGAGGACGAAGCTATTATCGGCGCTTTCCGTTCTCAGCTCGCCGACTCCCCTGCTGTTTCGGAAGAATTTGTGACCCCTGAGGAAGAGAATGAGGCAGAAAATTCCCCCGAAAGCTGCGAGATCCTCGAAAAATCCAAGCGCTACGATGAGATAAGCCGCCAGCTCGGCGAGATCATCATAAAGGCAAATGCAGATGCAGCGGAAATCGTTCGTGAGGCAAACGAAGAGGCAATGTCTGTCAAGGCTGCCGCAGCCCTTGAAATTAAGAGCGCCACCGATCTTATCACCGAAAAGCTTACCACCATTGCAAAGGATGCTGAATGCACCCTTTCCTGCACAGTTCTCAGCGAATGAACATAGGTAAGAAGATACGTTCTCTGCGTATCCAGCGCGGTTTAACGCAAAAGGAGCTCGCAGGAGACGAAATAACGAGGAATATGCTTTCACGCATTGAAAACGGAGCAGCATATCCCTCTATCAGCTCACTTCTCTACATTGCCGAGCGGCTGGAGGTCTCACCCGCGTATTTCTTTGATGAGTCTGAAAAGCCTCAGAGCGAGATCGAATCCATGCTTTGCTCATACTATAATGAGGGTGAATACGAGAAATGCATCACCGCGGGCTCTGCCCTCCCGTCCACGGAATCGGGCAATATCCTCGCCCAGTGCTATCTTAACATTGCCGTTTCCGATTTCATGCAGATGAAGTACAAAAGCGCACGGGAATCGCTGCTGCTGGCTAAGGAGCAGTGCGAATCCGCTGCAGATATCACGGACACCGTTTACAACATCGTGATGTGTCTTCTCAAATTCCACGACGTTGCCTTCGATCTCGGAGTAGACGTTCTTTCATCGGATACACTGCCCTCTTATAAGGCCATGGCCTCCAATTTCTATATGTTTCTTCTTTCAAATGCGGATTCCTGTGAGGATGAAACAGAGCTTATGAAAAGCAGTCTTTACGGCCTTCATATATCGGCACGGTCTGAAATATCTGCAGGAAACTACGCTTCTGCACTTGACATACTCAAGCTTGCGGTGACCCGTATAACAGAAACTACTCCTCCTGCCCTTGCCTATATGATCTACGACGATCTTGAAGCCGCAGCGCTGAAAACCGAAAACTACAAGATCGCATACGAATCGGCGCATCTTAAAAATTCTGTATCAAGATAAAACGGACGGTGACCCGTCCGTTTTTTTGTTTTACTTTTTTATTATTCTGTGTTATCATAGCACTATGAGAACAAAGTCAGCATAAGGAGCGTAACTATGACTCTTAAAGACCGTGAACGCCTGAGATTTCTTGCCGCAAAGCAGCTTGAGATCGCAAATTCAGAAAAGAATCTTTCCCGCGTTGAGCTATGGAAAAGGCATAATGCATACAAGGGTGAACGCCCGCCCATTCACATCGAGGTTGGCACCTTTGCTCACGAGGCTATAAATCCCCTTCTGGAATGCGAGGACGGCTACGCCCGCTGGCTTGAATATCAGCTGATACATAACACGATCAATCTGGACGTTTTCGACGACGATATGGTGGTTGCACCATATTTTCAGGTGGGGTTCGATTCACACTTCAGCCTTTTCGGTCATCACATCAAGGAAAGCGTTATTAAAAACGCAGACGGCACCGAGATGGGCCATAAATTCGAGCACATTATCGACGACCTTGAGGACGATTTTGATAAGATACTCTCCCCCTCCACTTATTCCCTTGACAAGGAAAGCACCAAAAAGAAAATGGAGGTCATCGACAGCATTTTCGGTGATATACTCCCCGTGAAGCTTGTCTCCAATTGCCTTTACGCAGTGCCCACGCAGAAGGTGGTGCACATGATGGGCATGGAGAATATGCTCTATTCTCTTTACGATTATCCCGAGCTTTTCCTTGAGATGATGGACAGGATCGCCGACAGCTACATTGAGTATTTCAAATATCTTGAGAAGGAAAGCGCGCTTTTGCAGAATCATGCCTTTGAAAGCGTCGGTCAGGGCACACTCGCCTTCTGGGACGAAGAAGAAAAAGCAGAAAATATCAGGACCGAGGATCTTTGGGGATTCCTCGACAGCCAGGAGACCGTGGGAATATCCCCGGAAATGTTCCACGAATTCATTTACCCCTGCTACCGCAAGATTGCAGATATTTACGGCCGCCTGAGCTACGGTTGCTGCGAGCCCGTCAACGGCTTCTGGAATGATATAAAGACTCTTCCCAATCTCAAAAAGGTGTCCATATCTCCCTGGTGCGATGAGGAATTCATGGCAAACCAGCTTCGCGGATCGGGGATCATTTATCACAGAAAGCCCAGCCCCAACTATCTGGGCGTGGGTGCAAACCTTGACGAGGACGCCTTCAGGGCGCATATCGAAAAGACCTTGAAAACCGCACGCGGCTGCAAGCTTGAGATAACGCAACGCGACGTTTACACCGTAAACCGCGACATGAATAAGGTAAGACGTTACGTAGAGATCATACGTGAATCTATTGAAAACTGCTGGGAATAAAGAAAAGCACACGACCGCGGTGCCGGAAACGGCATCGCGGTCATTAATTTTAAGTTTGTCACTATACACGCAACAAATTGATGAACACAAAATTGCCATATACCACATTTTGATTTTATGTTTTTTATCGGGTATGACAGAAATAAAGGAAGAGATCAAAAAGTTCGGATAAAACTATTGCAAAAATCTCGTTTTAAGTTATAATAATTATAATGGGTTAAAATGGGGATGGATTGATATTCTCAATAGATATCCGTCAACATTTATCTATATTCAACCGGAGGTTTGTATATGCAGAAAAAAGATTTCGAAGCGGTTGCTGAAGCGCTGAAGCGTGCACAGCAGAAAACTACCGCTGCGATCAAAGACTTTCTTCGCGACCTTGACGGCAAGAACGAAGCTGCCGCTCTCGCAGGAAAGCGCCTTACGGCAAGAGCTCGCATCACCGCACTCTTTGACGAAGGTACGTTTGTAGAAACAGGTGCTTTTATCAAGCGCCGCGCCACCGAATTCGACCCCGATGCGATTGAATCCGACGATTTCGAGGCGGTTATTACCGGTTACGGCTCCGTAAACGGTGAGCTCGTGTATGCTTTCGCTGAAGATCATTTCCGCAGCAAGGGTGCTGTAGGTGAAGCACACGCAAAGAAGATCTGTGCTCTTTACGATCTTGCTATCAAGAACGGCGCTCCCGTTGTCGGCATCTTCGACAGCAACGGCGCATTCATTCTCGAAGGCACAGCAGCTCTTTCCGGCTACGGTAAGGTAATGTCTTCCGTATCCCGTGCATCCGGCGTTATTCCGCAGATCGCCATCATCGCAGGTACCTGCGCAGGCTCTGCCGCTGTGATCGCTTCCATGTTCGACGTAACTATTCTTTCCGAGCTTGACGGTAAGTATTACGTAACTCTCGGAAATCCCTCTTCCCCTGCAATCACCACTCCCGACGAGATCTCCGCCATCACCAAGGCGCAGGCGCTCCTTTCCGTTCTTCCCTCCAACAACTGCGAGGGCACCGTTCGCTATGAAAAGAACGCAAACGGCACCGTAGACGTTTCCTACGTTCTCGACGGCGGTTATAACGTTGAGACTCTCATCGCTACCGTTGTTGACGACGGCGCATACACCGAGCTTTACGAAGGCTATGCTCCCGAGCTGGTTACCGTTCTTGCTTCTGTTGGCGGCATCGTTACCGGTATCGTTGCAAACAACCCTGCTGAAAACGAAGGTAAGCTTACCTCCGCTGCAGCTAAGAAGGCTTCCCGTCTGATCTCCCTCTGCGACAGCTTCAACATTCCCGTTCTTACGCTCGTTGACGGCAAGGGTCTCGATCTTGAAAACGCTCCCGACGCAAATGAGCTTTCCAAGCTTGCATTTGCATACAGCTCTGCAGAATGCCCCAAGATCACCGTAGTTCTCGGTGAGGCTTACGGCGCTGCATTCACCGTTCTCGGCAGTAAGTCCATCGGCGCTGATATGGCGCTTGCACTCTCCTCTGCTGTTATCAGCGCTATGCCTGCTAAGTCTGCTGTTGCTCTTCTCTGGGACGAGAAGTTCGAAGGCGCTGAAGATCCCGCAGCTCGCCGCGCTGAGCTCGAAAACGAATGGAACGCGACCTTCGGTTCCGCCGTTGACGCTGCTTACAAGGGCGAAATTGATGATATCATCGAATCCACCGAGCTTCGCGCACGCATTGCCGCTGCTCTTGAAATGCTTTCGATGAAAAACGACAGAGAGCCCACAAGACGTCATATCAATCTTCCCCTTTAATTGAAAGGAGAATATTATGACTTTCATTAATTTCGCGGCTCTTGCCGCTGCCGCTACGTCCGGCACCGAACCCTTGAACTCCGTTGCAGAAAAGCTCGAGGTTGGCGTTCAGGTACTTCTCCTCGGTATGGCAACAGTATTTTCTGTTCTCGCTATCCTTTGGGTCGTACTCGCGCTCTTCCGCGTTATTTTCTACCGCGAGAGCAAGCCCGCCAAGAAGGCTCCCGCCCCCGCTCCTGCTCCTGCTCCCGCTCCCGCACCTGTTGCAGAGCCCGCTCCCGCAGCTGACGACACTGCTATCGTTGCAGCTATCACTGCAGCCATCGCAGCATTCACCGCTGACGAGCCCGAATTTGCAGGCGGTTTCAGAGTCGTTTCCTTCAAGCGCAAGGGCAATGCTTCTCCCTGGAACAAGCGCTAAATCACAAAGCACTATATCATTTCTTTTGAAAGGAAAATAATTGTCATGAAAAAGTACAATGTAACCGTAAACGGTGTAGTATATGAGGTTATCGTTGAAGAAGCCGGCGCCGTTGCTTCCGCTCCCGTAGCAGCTCCTGCACCTGCAGCAGCTCCCGCTCCTGCAGCAGCTCCTGCTCCCGCAGCAGCTCCCGCACCCAAGGCAGCTCCCGCTCCCGCAGGTGCTACCACTGTTAACGCTCCTATGCCCGGCACTATCCTCAAGGTAAACGTACAGGTTGGCGCAGACGTTAAGGAAGGCGACGTTCTTTGCATCCTCGAAGCAATGAAGATGGAAAATGAGATCCTCGCTCCCAAGGCAGGTAAGGTTGCTTCCGTTAACGTATCCGGCGGTCAGACCGTTTCTGCCGGTGACGTTCTCGTATCTCTTTCTTAATATTTCTCCTGCTAATCTCAATAATTGACGATTCAACAAGGCAAAAATATTATAAAGGAGTGTAACCGGTTTGGAATTCGTTAGTAAATTCTTAGAAACGACGGGATTTTCAAGACTCATCGCCGATCCGAACTTCTATAAGACGCTCATTATGTACGTCATTATCGGTGTGCTCTTCTATCTCGGTGTCGTTAAAAAATTCGAGCCGCTTCTTCTTATTCCGATCGCTTTCGGTATGCTTCTGGCAAACCTGCCCGGAGCAAATCTGATCCACATGGATTTCTTCATCAGCGAAGACAACAGTCTTACGCTTGTTGATACCTTAAAGCTCGTCGTTAACGAAGGCGGACTTCTCGATATTCTCTATCTCGGCGTTAAGCTCGGTATTTATCCTTCTCTCATCTTTATGGGCGTTGGCGCTATGACCGACTTCTCTGCCCTCATCGCAAACCCCGTTTCTCTCATGATGGGTGCCGCAGCACAGTTTGGCGTGTTCATCGCATTCTTCGGAGCACTCTTCCTTGGATTTGCTCCTGCTGAAGCAGCTGCTATCGGTATCATCGGCGGTGCAGACGGACCTACCGCTATTCTTGTAACAAAGACTCTCGCTCCTCACCTTCTCGGTGCTATCGCGATCGCAGCTTACAGCTACATGGCACTTATCCCCTTCATCCAGCCTCCGTTCATGAAGCTCTTCACAACGAAGAAAGAACGTCAGATCAAGATGACAACTCTCCGCCCTGTATCTCAGCTCGAACTCGTTGTATTCCCCATCGTTGTTACTCTCATCGTAACAATGGTAGTTCCGGATGCTGCTCCCCTCGTTGGCTTCCTTATGCTCGGTAACCTCTTCAAGGTTACAGGCGTAACAGAACGTCTTTCCAAGACAGTTCAGAACGAGCTTATCAACATCTGCACGATCTTCCTCGGTGTTTCCGTCGGTGCTACAGCTAACGCTGAAAACTTCCTCAAGGCTGAAACACTTTATATCATCTTCCTCGGTCTTGCTGCATTCTGCTGCTCCACAACGGGCGGTCTTCTCTGCGGTAAGCTTCTCTGCTGGATCACAAAGGGTAAGATCAATCCTCTCATCGGTTCTGCCGGTGTTTCCGCTGTTCCTATGGC
>JAZMZX010000070.1:0-7053 GCA_045586225.1 Eubacteriales bacterium | reverse complement strand
TAAATGCGTGGGCTGCGGACTCTGCAAGAAGATCTGTCCGAAGAACATAATCTCAATGATCCCGCGCACTTCCACCGTTGCCGTGCTTTGTAACAACTCCGATAAGGGTGCTGAGGCTCGCAAGATCTGCCAGAACGCCTGCATCGGATGCAAAAAGTGCGAGCGCGTGTGCACGTCCGATGCCATCAAGGTCATCAACAATCTGGCGGTTATCGATTACGACAAGTGCGAAAACTGCGTAGTTTGCGCAAGCTCCTGCCCTGTGGGCTGCATTAAGATTTCAGACCTCAGCGGCATCCACAGATTCAAAGAAAAATAAGACCGTAAGGTGCTGAAATGAAAAAGCTCAGAAATCAGACGCTCCGTCACGCTGATATGATACTTTTTTTAGCGATTGCCGCTTTGGCGGCAATCGCCTTTTCTGTGCTTTGCTTTTTCCATACGGAAGGTGAATACGCCTCTGTATACGTTGACGGACGTGAGGTCGGAAGATACCCCCTTTCCGAGAACAGGGAGGTCACCGTCCCTGCGGACGGAGGGTATAACGTTATCGTTATCAGAGACGGCAAGGCAGACGTGACCGACGCGGACTGCCCCGACGGCACCTGCGTCCACTCCCGCGCCGTGAGCGGCGTGGGGGAGACCATCGTGTGCCTGCCTCATAAGCTGACGGTGCGTATCGTCGGAAAGGAGGCTCCGGATGCGGATATCAGGCTCAAATAAAGTGAACGTGCACCGTCTTACAACGGTATCGCTGACCTTGGCGGCAGCGCTTATCCTTTCATACGTGGAGGCAATGCTTCCCTCGCTCCCGGTGCCCGGAGTGAAGCTTGGCCTTGCAAACGTCGCCGTTGTTTTTGCGCTCTATGCCCTTGGGGGCAGGGAGGCGGCAGGGGTGTCTTTTCTGCGCGTTATCATCGTGGGAATCCTTTTCGGCAATGCCGCTTCATTTGCGTACAGTGCCGCCGGCGCCGTTTTCAGCTTTGCCGTTATGGCGGTGCTGAAGAAAACGGGGCTCTTCTCTCACGTGGGAGTTTCCCTTGCGGGAGGCGTTGCCCACAACGTGGGGCAGATCGCAATGGCTGCGGTCATCCTCGGCACGGGTGCGGTGATATACTATCTGCCGGTGCTCCTTGCGGCGGGGCTCGTTTCGGGCGTGGCTGTGGGAATGCTTGGCGGTATCGCAGCGCGCCGGGTCACGTATAATGACAGCCCGTGAGCCTGCATCGGCAGCCACAAAAATGATCTTCTCCCTTGACAGAATATATTATGTATTATATAATTAACTTTAGTTTTTATAGCGGGGTATATTATATCGTCAGACGGTTAGTTGACCCCGCCATCTTTATTTGAAATCATTATAAAAGAGGCAATGATATGGCAAACTACAAGGTAGATACGAAGTGTGTTCAGGCAGGTTGGGAGCCCGGCAATTCCGAGCCCAGCATTCTCCCCATCTATCAGTCCACCACATATAAATACGATTCCTCCGAGTTTCTCGGTAAGCTTTTCGATCTTGAGGCACCCGGTCATATGTACACAAGGATCTCGAACCCCACGGTCGATGCGGTCGAGAAAAAGATCGCGGCTCTGGAGGGCGGCGTGGGCGCAATGTGCACCGGCTCCGGTCAGGCTGCAAGCTTCGCCTCCATTTTCAACATCACAAGCGCAGGTCAGAACTTCGTTTGCTCCGCCTCCATCTACGGCGGCACAACGAATCTTTTCGCCGTTACCATGGCGAGAATGGGCATTGAGGTGCGCTTCTTCACCAACGATATGACCGACGAAGAGATCGGCAAGCTCTTCGATGAAAACACCCGTCTTCTCTTCGGCGAGACTGTTGCAAATCCCGCACTCACCGTTTTCGATATCGAGCGCTTTGCAAACCTGGCTCACAGCTATGGCGTGCCCCTTATCGTTGACAACACCTTTGCGACCCCCATCTTCTGCCGTCCCATCGAGTTCGGTGCAGACATCGTTATCCATTCCACCACGAAGTATATGGACGGTCACGCCTCCGTTGTGGGCGGCGTTATCGTTGATTCCGGTAAGTTCGACTGGACGAAGGACGGAAAGTATCCCGAGCTCACCACTCCAGATGAATCCTACCACGGCGTGGTATACACCGAGCAGTTCGGCGAAGCCGCATACATCACAAAGGCACGCACCCAGCTCATGCGCGACCTGGGACTGACTCCTCAGCCCATCGCAGCATTCCTTCTCAACCTGGGCCTCGATTCTCTCGCAGTGAGAATGGAGCGCCACGCGAAAAACGCTCTTTGCGTTGCCGAATATCTTGAAAAGGACCCGAGAGTTTCGTGGGTGTCCTTCCCCTCGCTTCCCTCATCCGATCAGTATGAGCTTGCGAAGAAGTACCTGCCCCGCGGCGCCTGCGGCGTTATTTCCTTCGGCGTGAAGGGCGGACGCGACGCAGCCATGAAGTTTATGGACAGCCTTGAGCTTGCCCGCATAGTGGTACATGTTGCGGATGCGCGCACCTGCGTGCTCCATCCCGCATCCACCACACACCGCCAGCTCACCGACGAGCAGCTCACCGCGGCGGGCATCACCCCCGACCTTATCCGTATGTCCATCGGAATCGAGGACGCGGACGATATCATTGCCGATATCGACAGAGCGCTTGATAAAGCAACAAAATAATTTGAAGGGAGATTAGGGATGCCGATAAAGATACCTAACCTTTTGCCGGCGACTGAAACGCTTCAAAAAGAGAATATATTCGTTATGACGGAAACGAGAGCGATAAGTCAGGACATCCGTCCGCTCAGCATTCTCGTTCTGAATCTTATGCCCACGAAGATAACAACGGAAACTCAGCTTGCACGTCTTCTGGGCAACTCCCCCCTTCAGGTGGAGCTTGAGCTTCTTCACACCAAGACGCATAAATCCAAAAACATATCCGCCGACCATCTTCTCGCCTTCTATAAGACCTTCGAGGACGTGCGCCACCGCAAATTCGACGGCATGATCATCACGGGAGCACCCGTTGAGCATCTGCCCTTCGAGGAGGTCACCTACTGGGATGAGCTTTGCGAGATAATGGAGTGGAGCAAGACCCACGTCACAAGCACCTTTCACATATGCTGGGGCGCGCAGGCAGGCCTTTACTACCACTACGGCATCAACAAATATCCCCTCGATAAAAAGCTTTTCGGAATTTTCCCCCATAAAAAGGACTATAAGAATTCCATCCTCCTGCGCGGATTCGACGACACCTTCATGGTGCCTCATTCCCGCCACACGACCGTGAAAAGAGAGGATATCGAGGCTTGCCCCGACCTGCGTATAGTTGCTTCCTCCGATGAGGCGGGCGTATACGCCGTCACCACCAAGCTGGGACGCCAGATATTCATCACAGGCCACTCGGAATACGACGCGGAAACTCTCCGCACGGAATACGTCCGCGATAAAACGGCGGGCCTTCCCATTGAGGTGCCAAAGAATTACTTCCCCGACGATGACGATACGAAGGAGCCCATGATGACCTGGAGGAGCCACGCAAATCTCCTCTATTCCAACTGGCTCAATTATTTCGTTTACCAGACGACACCCTACGATATCAGCGAGATAGGCTGATACGATTGCAAAAAGAAAGGACCATGCCGAAAATGAAAAAGCTTCTGATAGCAGACGGTACCAATATAATGTTCCGCTCCTTTTACGGCGTGCGTCCCTTCACCACGCGGGCAGGGCTCCACACAAACGCCGTTTACGGCGTTGCAACCACGCTTTCCCATCAGATCGAGGCGCTGAAGCCCGATGCCGTTGCCGTTGCCTTCGACCTTTCTGCGCCCACCTTCCGCCATAAGATGTTTGACGAATATAAGGGCACGCGCAAAAAGGCCCCCGACGAGCTTGTTGAGCAGATACCCTATGTCCGCCGCTGCGTGGACGCACTGGGCGCTCATTCCGTGGACCTTGAGGGCTACGAGGCAGACGATATCCTCGGCACCCTTGCTCTTCGCGGCGAAGCGGAGGGCTACGAGGTGTATATCCTCACGGGAGACCGCGACGCCCTTCAGCTCATAACCGATTCGTCCCGCGTTATTTACATCACAAACAAGGAAAATATCCTTTACGACAAGGCCCTTTTCTTCGAGAATTACGGCACCGTGCCCGAGAAGCTCGTTGATATCAAGGCGCTTATGGGAGATTCCTCCGACAATATCCCCGGCGTGCCGGGAATAGGTGAAAAAACGGCGAAAAAGCTTATCGCCGAGGCAGGCTCCCTTTCCGGCATATACGACAGTATCGATTCTATCGCCGTGACAAATTCCGTGCGCGAGAAGCTGAAGGCAGGCAGGGATTCTGCCTTTATGTCCTTCGACCTTGCCACCATCCGCCGCGACGCGCCCCTTGAAAGAAGCCTCGGAAGCTTCGCATACTGCGGCATCGAGAGGGAAGCGCTGTCTCAGCTTTTCACGGAGCTTGAGTTTTATAAGCTTTCCGAGCGCTTCGGGCTCAACGAAGCAAAGCAGGCGGAGACCTCTGCCCCTGCCGGAAATGCGGCTCCCGACGGGGAGCCTCTTACCCCGTGCATCGCGGAAGGCCTTTCATCCCCCGCCGTTTTTCTCGGCGAGGATGGCGTGCTTTACGTTTATTCCGAAGGTAAGTCATATAAAGTCCCTGCCGACGGGGAGGCTGCGCGCCGCCTTTTTGAGCGCACCTCCGTTATCACTCACGACAGTAAGGCGCTCTATGCAAAAATGAAGGCGTACGGCATTTCGGTAAGGTGTGCCTTTGACACAATGCTTGCCGCATACGTGCTCAGGTCCGGTGAAAGCTCATACGCGCTTTCCCGACTTCTTATGACGTATCTTTCCGTTACCTCCGAGCCCGTCCGCGGCGAGGACACCGCCGCTCTTATCGCAAGCCTTGCCGATGCGGAAAAGGCTGAGCTTGAAAAAGTGGATGCCGAAGCCGGCGCGAGAGGACAGACAAAGACCTCGGAGCTTCTTTACGGGATCGAGATCCCGCTGGCTCCCGTGCTTGCAGATATGGAGGCAGTTGGCTTCCGCATCGATGTGGACGGCGTGCGCGGATATTCGAAAATGCTCGCCGGCGCCGAGGCCGCCCTTGCAGAGCAGATATATTTCCGTGCAGGGCATGAATTCAATATAAATTCCCCCAAGCAGCTTGGCACCGTTCTTTTTGAGGAGATGGGTCTTCCCGCCGGCAAAAAGACGAAGACAGGCTACTCCACCGACGCAGACACTCTCGAGGGCCTGCGCTATTCCTACGAGATCGTTGACGATATACTGAACTACCGTCAGATCGCGAAGCTTCGCGGCACGTACGGTGACGCCCTTGCCGATATGGCAGACGAAAACGGAAGGATCCATTCGAGCTTCAATCAGACGGTCACCGCAACGGGACGTCTTTCCTCCACAGAGCCCAATCTGCAGAATATCCCCGTGAGAACGGAGCTGGGCCGCGAGCTGCGCCGCTTCTTCGTTCCGAAGTCAGAGGACTACGTTCTCATCGACGCAGACTATTCCCAGATAGAGCTTCGCATTCTTGCGGCTATATCGGAGGATGAAATCATGAAAAACGCCTTTCTGTCGGGTGTTGACATTCACACCTCAACGGCATCTCAGGTGTTCAGTGTGCCCGAGGCAGCCGTCACGAAGGAGCTTCGCTCCCGTGCAAAGGCTGTGAACTTTGGCATCGTGTACGGCATAGGAGACTACTCTCTTTCCAGGGACATCGGTACCAGCCGTAAGACTGCCGCCGAATATATCGCCAACTACCTTTCCACCTATAAGGGAGTCGACGCGTATCTGAAGGGCACCGTTGCCGATGCAAGAGAGCACGGCTACGTTACCACCGTTTTCGGCAGACGCAGATACATCCCCGAGATCAACGTTTCCAATAAAATGACACGCGCCTTCGGCGAAAGAGTTGCCATGAATTCTCCCATTCAGGGTGCCGCCGCAGACGTTATAAAGCTTGCTATGATAAATACAGCCCGCGCTCTTCGCGAGGCCGGACTCGATGCAGCTCTGATACTTCAGGTCCACGACGAGCTTATCGTTGAAGCACATAAGGACGATGCCGCCCGCGCCGCAGAGATACTGACGCGCGAAATGGAAGGCGCCGCCGCCCTTTCCGTGCCCCTTAGTGCAGAGGTGGCGACGGGACGGTCCTGGTACGAATGCAAATAAACTGTTTCCTTGGAGTTATTTATGTATAAGATAGGTTTTGACAACGAGAAATATATTGAGATGCAGTCCGAAAGGATAACGGAGCGTGTCTCCTCCTTCGGAGGTAAGCTGTACCTTGAATTCGGAGGCAAGCTTTTCGACGACTACCATGCCGCCCGCGTTCTGCCCGGATTTCAGCCCGACAGTAAGGTGAAGATGCTCCTTCGCGTGAAGGATCAGGCTGAGGTCATCATCGCTATCAGCGCCTCCTCCATCGAAAAGAGCAAGCGCCGCGGCGACCTTGGCATCACCTACGACGACGAGGTCCTTCGCCTTATCGACGCATTCCGCTCCATCGAGCTTTACGTTGGCTCCGTGGTCATCACTCAGTACGTGCCCAGCGCCCTTACCGAGCAGTTTGAAAAGCGCCTCACCACTCTCGGAGTGAAGGTGTACCACCACTACACCATCAAGGATTATCCCTCCAATATCCCCCTCATCGTCAGCGACGATGGCTTTGGTAAAAACGATTACATAGAAACCACGCGCTCGCTTATCGTTGTCACCGCTCCCGGCCCCGGAAGCGGAAAAATGGCCACCTGCCTCTCTCAGCTTTATCACGAGCACAAGCGCGGCATAAGAGCGGGATACGCGAAGTTTGAAACGTTCCCCATCTGGAATCTGCCCCTGAAACATCCCGTGAACCTTGCATATGAGGCTGCCACCGCAGACCTTGACGACGTTAATATGATCGACCCTTACCACCTTGAGGCATACGGTGAGATGACGGTGAATTATAACCGCGATATCGAGATATTCCCCGTGCTCAATGCAATGTTCCACGAGATATACGGCACCTCTCCCTACAAGAGCCCCACGGACATGGGCG
>JAZMZX010000069.1:0-12293 GCA_045586225.1 Eubacteriales bacterium | reverse complement strand
GTCCGGACTGATCTGGGGAATGTAGGGCTCTGGTTGGGTGGTCGGGGGAACGGTTGTGGTTGCCGGCGGCAAGTCGGAGGCCAAGCGGTCTTAGGAAGACAACTTAGTAATTCAACTCCTTGGCTCACAGAACGACATGGCTACGATCCGACTTGTCCGGACTGATCTGGGGAATGTAGGGCTCTGGTTGGGTGGTCGGGGGAACGGTTGTGGTTGCCGGCGGCGTGCTGGGAACGGTGGTTGCCGGTACGGTGGTCTGGGGCGGTTGGGTCGTGGTACCGACCGGTTCCCCATCCAGTTTGCAGCCGGCAAACAGGGTGCAGATCAGTGCGGCACAAATTAGTATGGCAAAAACGGATTTCTTCATGAATATGTGAACGTTTCCGGATCGGTCGGTGCCACCTCCTCACTGACGCTCTCGTTTGACGACGGCGTTTCTATCTCCGAGATATACGCCTTCGGGGAAGGCGAGGCTCCCGACTGGGTGCAGATATGGGACGTGCCCTGTGAGCGTGCAGACCTTATGCTCTGCTCCACCCACAGCGACGACGAGCAGCTCTTTTTCGCCGGCGTGCTCCCTTATTTCGCAGGCGAGCTGGGGCTCAACGTTCAGGTCGTATATTTTACCTCCCCCTATAAGTATCATGAGCGCCCGCACGAGCAGCTCAACGGACTTTGGGAGGTCGGCGTCAGGAATTATCCCATTCTGGGTGAATTTGTGGACGAGTTTTCCGAAACGCTGAAGGATGCATACCGCCACCAGGAAAACTACGGCTTCACCCGCGACGATATGCTCCGCTTTCAGGTGGAGATGCTCCGCCGCTTCCGTCCTCTCGTTGTTATCGGACACGATTTTAAGGGCGAATACAGCCATGGCCAGCACATGATAAACACAGACACCCTCGTGGAGGCGCTTGAGCTTGCCAAGGATCCTGCCGTATACACCGACACCGCCGACAAATACGGCACCTGGGACACCCCCAAAACCTACATTCATCTTTACGGGGAAAACACCATCACCATGGATTGGGACACTCCCCTTGAAGCCTTCGGAGGCAAAACCGCCTTCGAGGTGACGCGCGACGGCTTCAGACATCACAAATCCCAGCACTGGACCTGGTTTTACCGCTGGATCTACGGCAAGGGCGACGACGTGATCGAAAAAGCCACCGACATCAAAAAGTATTCCCCCTGTAAATACGGCCTTTACCGCACCACGGTAGGTCTCGACTCCGGCATCGGCGATATGTTTGAAAACATCGTCACCTATAAGGAGCTGGAGGAGCAGGAGCGCCTTGAGGAAGAATCAAAAAGAGCTGAATCCGAAAGCCTCCGCGCCGAGGAGGAATCAAAAAGAGCCGAATCCGAAAGCCTCCGCGCTGAGGAGGAGTCCAGAAAGGAATCCGAAAGCCTCCGTGCCGAGGAGGAATCCCGCAGGGAGGAATCAAGGCTTGAGGAATCGAGGCTCGAATCCGAAAGCATCCGCATCGACGAGGAAACCGACCGCCGCCATAAGATAAGGCGCTTCGGCATTATGGCCGTCACGGTCGTTTTCGTCATAACCGTTGTTATACTCACAGTCGTTCTGTCGCTGCGCGCCGCTGCCGACAGAAAAAGAAAACTTAAAAGAAGAAGAAAACCGCGTATATGAAAAACATCAACGTAACGCTCGTTATCCCGTCGCTGAATCCCGACGAGAAGCTCATATCCACCGTAGAGGACGCCATAAACGCCGGATTTTCCGACGTGCTCCTCATCGACGACGGCTCCGCCCCGGAGCATAAAAGGTTTTTTACCGAGCTCAGCCTCCGTCCCGAGGTGACGCTCCTCATCCACGAGGTGAATCGCGGCAAGGGTGCGGCGCTTAAGACTGCGTTTTCGTATTTCCTTGAAAACCGCCCCGAAAGCGAAGGCGTTATCACCGCCGACGGCGACGGTCAGCACCGCACAGAGGATATCGTTGCCTGCGCACTTGAAATGTCTGCCCACAGGGACAGCATCATTTTAGGCTGCCGCGACTTTTCCCTCCCCCACGTGCCGAAGAAATCCCGCTTCGGCAACCGCTCCACGTCTCTCGTATTCCGTCTTTTCTGCGGAATGAAGATATCGGACACACAGACGGGGCTGCGCGCTATACCCAGACAGCTCGTTCCCGCCATTTGCGAAGCAAAGGGCACCCGTTACGAATACGAAACGAATATGCTCCTGCTCATGGGCTCCCTCTCCATCCCCTACCGTGAGGTGAAGATAGAGACCGTATATTTCGACAACAACGAAAAATCTCATTTCCGTCCCATACGCGACTCTCTGCGCGTTTACTCCCTCATCATCAAATACGCCCTTTCCTCCATACTTTCCTCCGTTGTGGACCTTCTCTTTTTCTTCCTTTTCGGTCTCTTTATCGTAACGGGGAATGAAAGCGCAGACGTTTTTGCCGCAACTGCGGCCGCAAGGGTCGTTTCGGTGATATTCAATTTTGCACTCAACAAGCGCCTTGTGTTTGAAAACAAGGGCGGCGTGGGGAAGACCCTTTTCCGCTACGTTTGCCTTGCTGTGCCGATCATGCTCTTCTCGGGCCTTTTCGTGTACATCCTCTCAGACGCCGTCGGCGTTGATTCCTCATTCTTACGGACGCTCATAAAAATGCCCGTTGACGTTGTGCTCTTCCTGATTTCCTTCAGAGCTCAGCGCGCCTGGGTGTTCAACGATAAAAAATAAGCCCACCTTAAGGAGGTCACAAATAATGAACACTTCTGCTGAGCAGAAAGCCCTGAAGGCGCGACATCGCCGTCGCCGCAGGATAAAAGCCATTGTCGGGCGCACTCTGCTCGTTATATTCACCGTTATCGTCGTTCTGGTATTTGCGCTTTTCGCCCTTTGCCAGACAATCGCCACCGGTCCCAGCGAGACCGTGCGCGACCTTCTCGTTCTCTCCGCAATGCAGGCCAGCGCCACAAAGTGGGTGCCCGGTCTCTTCCTGCCCGACGAGGTTGTGCAGGAGATCGTGGACCGCAGCGCGGACGTTAAGGTCGACATCATCCCCATGGATTCCCTCATACAAAACAGACCCTCAGACCCCCCCTCCGGTGATCAGGACCCCGAGGGCGGAGAGACCGGCACCCCCGACACCCCCGAGGTTGAGGTGGTGGACGAATGGGCATCCGCCATTGACGGCATGATCTACAAGACCTACAGCGGCTCCACCTTCAAGGCCTATATCCTTCTCGTGAAGGATCCCTCCCGCGTGTACGTTGGCACATCCAGCGACTATAAGAGCGGCAAGATAGGCGACAGAATTTTCGAAATGGTGGACAAAGAGGGTGCCATCGCTGCCATCAACGCAGGCGAATTTGCCGACACCAACGGTCAGGGCACCGGCGACACTCCCATCGGACTCACCTATTCCAAGGGTCAGTGCGTGTGGAACGACGGCGCAAGACGCACCTTCATAGGCTTTGACAAAAACGGCAAGCTCGTTGTTGCAAACTCCATGAAGAAGGATCAGGCAGACGAGTTGGGCATCAGAGACGCCGTTTCCTTCCAGACGGGCAACGTGCTCATCGAAAACGACGGCGTGAACCTTACCCTCCACTATGCTGAGGGCAACACCGGCACGGCACAGCGCACCGCCATCGGTCAGCGCGCAGACGGCACCGTTATCCTCATCGTTACCGACGGAAGGACCGCATCCAGCCTTGGTGCCACCAGAAACGACATCATCGACCTGATGCTCTCCTACGGAGCCGTTACGGCGGGAATGCTTGACGGCGGCTCCTCCTCCATGATGTATTACGAGGACTACTATACAAAGTACGGCATCGACACCACAGGTCTTGACGAATACCAGCTGCTGGGTCTCACCAACCGCTACAAGGCGTTCACCAAGCCCCGCCACATGCCCACCTACTTCCTCGTTTCCCCCGAATCGTAAGAGAGGAGAATCAAAATGAAAAAACGCAATCAGAAAAAGAAGTTTCCTCTTTTCTACGTTCTCTATTTCTCGATCCTCGTAGTCACCATCCTCAGCATCATCATTGCCCTCGGCGTGATCTCAAAGAGGCTTGCGGAATATGAATCCGCGCAGCCCAAGCACGTTGCCGCCGAGGTGTTCACAAAGTATTTTGAGCCCCTCAACTTCTCTGCCCTTCTTGCCGACGCCGTTTACGACGCGGGCTCAGCAACTCAGGGCGAGATTACCGATCATCTGACCAAGGAGATCGGCGGCTCCAAGATCACCTATTCCCTCGGATCCTCCTCCACGGAGGGCATCGTCACCTACATAGTGAAGGCGGGCAAGATCAAGTTTGCCGCCATCAACCTCTCCCTCTCCGGGGAGACCACAGAGCACGGCTATCCCCTTTATGCTCTTTCCTCCCTTGAGCTTTTCGTTTCCACCGACGTTGTGGAAACTCCCCCGGAGACCGAGCCTCCCGTGACCTACACCGTTTCCGTGTGCGCACCCGCTGGCTACAAGGTGGTACTCAACGGCACGGAGCTTCTCGAAAGCCATATTTCCGAATACTATAAGGAAAAGAAGGCTCTCTCACACCTGCCCACAGACGTGGAGGGCGTTGAATTCTGCGCCTTCAGAGTGTCCGGCCTCGAAAGCACCGAGGTGACCCTTGAGGTTACGGACGAAACGGGCGCCGAGGCTGCCTACGAATACGATGAGGACACCCTCACCTACACCGTGAAGGTGAACTACAGCGAAGCGCTCAAGAGCGAGCACTCCGAATTCGTTACCAGCGCTATCACGGGATATGCCGCATTCATGCAGGCAGACTCCAGCTTCAAGAAGATCAAGTCCTACTACGATCCCGATTCCGCACTTTATTCCGCCATTGAGCTTGCGGGCAAGGACCTCTGGATGGTCAAGGACCACGACGGCTACGACTTCACCGACATTGAGGTGGGCGAATTCTTCGCCATCAACGACACCGTTATCTCCTGCCACATATCCTTCACCCACGTTCTCTATAACGAAGGCAAGGCAGACCGCCCCGACGTTATCGACATGTACGTATTCCTCCGCAAAACGGCAGACGGATACAAGATTTACGAATGGTACAACAACACCTGACGGGAGGACGAAATGAACGCATTTGAGATACCCTTCCTCGATTTTATCGCAGACCATCTTCGCTGCGGATTTCTCGATCTCCTCATGCCGAAGATCACTCTGCTGGGCAACGCAGGCATCTTCTGGATCGCCCTTGCCGTTGTGCTGCTCCTTTTCAAGGGCACCCGCAAAACGGGCATAGCAATGGGCATCGCCCTTGTGCTTGGCCTTGTGGTGTGCAACATGACCTTAAAGCCGCTGGTGGCTCGCGTGCGCCCCTACGACTTTGCGGGCATACAGCCCTACCTCATTGAGATACAGCACGATTTCTCCTTCCCCTCCGGTCACACCACCGCAAGCTTTGAAGGAGCCTCCGTGCTCTTCTTCCGCCACAAAAAATACGGCATCGCCGCCCTCGTGCTTGCCGCGTTGATAGCATTCTCACGCATGTATCTTTACGTGCACTATCCCACGGACATTCTCGGCGGCATCGCGCTCGGCTTCCTTTTCGGCTGGCTCGGCTCTTTCCTCGTTGACTTTGCCGACAAAAAGATAAAGGAACGCGCGGCACTGAAATAAAACGCAAAAAAAGCCGATACGGAAAACCGTATCGGCTTTTTCTTTTTACTGTACTGCCGCGTCCGGCGGTGGGATGGGCTATATCATTAGCCTATCGTTACGGTCGCGGTGGCGTCGCCACACATAATGTCGAACTCGCCCTTAACGAAAACGGTGTTTCCCTCCTCATCAACGTGAGAGAATGCACGTTTATCCGTTTTCAGCGTGATGCGCTTGGATTCGCCCGGAGCAAGGCTCACTCTCGTGAAGCCGATGAGCTTTTTGATGGGCACCCTGCAGCCTGCGTTTCTTTCGTGGTTATAAAGGAGCACCACCTCGTCGCCCGCCTTTTCGCCAACGTTTTTGAGGGTGACCGAAACGTTCACGCCGCGGCGCTTTTCCGTTACCTCGAGGTCGGAATATGCGAATTCGGTGTAGGAAAGTCCGTGACCGAAGGGATAGAGCGGCTCTCCCTTATAGAACTTATAGGTGCGGTTTTCCATGGAGTAATCCTCGAAGGGAGGAAGGTCCTCCGTGGAGCGGTAGAAGGTGACGGGAAGACGGCCGGAGGGGTTTGCTCTGCCGAATATAACGTCGGCAAGAGCGTTTCCGCCGTCGGCGCCGCCATAGAAGAACTGGATAACGGCGTCGGACGCCTCATCCACACGGCAAAGGTTCATTGCGCTGCCGCTGACGTTTACGGTGATGAGCTTCTTTCCGCGGGCAGCAATACCCTCGAAAAGCCTTCTCTGGGTCTCGGGGAGCTCGATATCTATCTTGTCGCCGCCCTGACCGAAGGAGCCCTCCTCACCCTCGTATGCGGGTGAAAGGCCAAGGCATAGGATAACAACGTCTGCCCTGTCTGCCGCAAGGAGCGCTTCTCTGTAGTAGTGCTCGCCCCATGCGTCAACGTCGCCCTTGAAATAGCCGGTGCCCTTTGCATAGTATACCTTGCCATGGGTGCCGCGCTTGATGCCTTCGAAAATGGTGGTGTGCTCGTAGGGAGTGCCGTTATAGTTTCCGAGAAGCACGTCAACGTCGTTTGCTGTGGGGCCGACAACGGCTATCTTCAGGGAGGAGGAGGACTTCAGCGGAAGCACGCCGTTGTTCTTCAAAAGAACGATGGACTCTCTCGCCATCTTTTCGTTGAGCTTTTTGTGGCGGGGGCAATTCACAACGTCGTAGGGGATGGAATCGTATTCGCAGTCATCTGCGAACATTCCCAGGCGGTAGCGGGCGGTGAAGAGCTTCACAGCCGCCTCGGTGATGGTGTCCTCGTCGATGAGACCTGCATCGTATGCTGCGAGAAGCGACGCATACGCAGAGCCGCAGTTCAGGCTGCAGCCTGCCTTAACGGCAAGGGCGGAGCTTTCTGCGGGAGTTTCCGTATAGTGGTGGAATGCATTGATATCGTTGATGGCGCCGCAGTCGGAAACGATATATCCCTTGAAGCCGAAGGTATTATAGAGAATATCGAAAAGTGTGGGAGATGCGCAGCAGGGCTCGCCGTTGGTTCTGTTGTACGCGCCCATAACGGCGGAGGGGTCTGCGTTCTCAACGCAGTAGCGGAATGCCTCAAGATAGGTTTCAAACATATCCTGCTTCGATGCCTTCGCGTCGAAGCTGTGGCGGAGAGATTCGGGGCCGCTGTGAACGGCGTAGTGCTTCAGCGTTGCATCGAGCTTGCGATACTTGCCCTCACCCTGAAGACCGCGGACAAAGGCTGTGCCCATGCGTCCCGTAAGATAGGGGTCCTCGCCATAGGTCTCGTGACCTCTTCCCCAGCGGGGGTCGCGGAAAATATTGATATTGGGCGACCAATAGGTGAGTCCCTGATATATCTGGGTGCTGCCGAAGCGGCGGTATTCATTGTACTTTGCTCTCGCCTCGTCGGAGATAGCCTCCGCGATGCGGCCAAGAAGCTTATCGTCAAAGGACGCCGCCATTGCGATAGACTGAGGGAAGACGGTGGCAACTCCCGAGCGCGCAACGCCGTGGAGGGCTTCGTTCCACCAGTTATATGCGGGAACTCCCAGCCTCTCGATGGCGGGAGAATCATATTTGAGCTGTGCGCACTTTTCCGCAAGCGTCATTTTTCCCACAAGCTCTCTTGCTTTTGATTCAAATTCGTTCATAGAGGTACCCTTTCGTTATATCATTCAAATGTTTGCTTTTCATGGGGGCGGATGCCCCCGCATTTTATTATACAATATTTCACCGCCGTATGTAAAACTCTCTTTATCAACTTTCAAAAATGTGACTTATTTTTGCCCGAAAGTGACAGGGAAACGGCGCCTTCCGCCGTTTCTCTTTATTGCCATGGCGGCGTTTATATGCTATAATGGTCACGCTCACAGAGCTTTCATCCGCGGCAGAAGAGGAAACACCCCGGAATGCTTCCTCTCAAAAAACAGATCCGGCCGCCGCAGGACGCGGCGAGGGAGGTTACAATTCTCTTGTTAATATCAAAGGAGATAAGGTCGGCATAGCTCCACAGATCCCGCAAAAGCCCGACCCACAGCTTTGACCGGACATCCCCGGAGAAAGGACAAAAAAGCAAAAGTGAAAGATCCTAACGAAAGGACCGCGCCGTCTCCCGACGGCAGTTCCCGCCGCGGAAACGCGGCGCTGATCCTATATTTTCTGAAGGGCTCCAAACGGTTTTTCGCCGTAAGCATCACAGCCTCGCTCATCGTCAGCGTGCTCGAGATGCTGAATCCGAAAATCATTTCCTTCACCATCGACTCAGTGCTGGGCGACATTGCGCCCAAGCTGCCCCGGCTGCTCTCCTCATGGCTCTCCGCCATCGGAGGCACCGCCTATCTGCGCTCGCACCTTTACCTGATAGCGGCTGCAATGATGGGCATTGCTCTGCTTCTGGTGCTGTGCCGCTACACCCAGAACGTTTATAACGCCAAGGGCGGCCAGACCTTCGTGAAATCCATGCGCGACAAGCTCTTTTCACACATTGAGCGGCTCCCCTTCGCATGGCACATGCAGAATCACACAGGCGACATCATCCAGCGATGCACCTCCGACGTTGACATGATAAACAATTTCGTTTCACGTCAGCTCACGTCCATCGTTTCGATAGTGCTCTACATAATCCTCGCCATGACCTTTATGTTCCGCATGAATCTGCGCCTCGCCATTATTTCTGCGGCAACTCTGCCTATCATCCTCCTCTATTCCGCCATTTTCCACAGAGGCATCGGAAAATGCTTCCTTGAAATGGACGAGGCGGAGGGCAAGCTTTCCGCCATCGCTCAGGAAAATCTCACCGGCGTGCGCGTTGTCCGCGCATTCGGACGGGAGGCATACGAAAAAGATAAATTCGACCGCCAGAGCGAGGCATACTGCAAAATATGGCTGAAGCTCACAAGGCTTCAGACGGCATTCTGGTGCGCCGGCGACCTTATTTCGGGCCTTCAGGTGATGGTGATCATCATCGTGGGCACCGTTTTCGCCGTTCGCGGCGAAATGACCACGGGCGATTTTATCGCCTTCGTTTCGTATAATTCCATGCTCACCTGGCCCGTTCGCCGTCTTGGCAGAATGGTCTCCGAAATGAGCAAGGCGGGCGTTTCCGTGAAAAGGATCGCCCACATCATAAATTCCGCTCCCGAGCGTGACCGCGACGGCGCCGTCACCCCCGATGAGGTGGGCGACATCGTTTTCGATCACGTGAGCTTTGGCTACGAGGGCTGCCCCGAGCTGATCCATGACGTGTCCTTCACTGTGAAAAAGGGCACCACCCTTGGCATCATCGGCGGCACGGGCTCGGGCAAATCCACTCTCATGCACCTTCTCACACGTCTCTATGAGCTGCCGCCGGAGGGCGGCAGGATCACCGTTGGCGGCGTTGACATTGCCACGGTGAAGGCGGAGTGGCTCCGTAAAAACATCGGCATCGTGCTTCAGGAGCCGTATCTTTTCTCCCGCACGCTGGGCGATAACATAAGCATATCACGCCCCGACGCAAAAACAGACGACATCAGAGAGGCGGCAAGGATCGCAAGCCTTGACTCCACCATCGAAGGCTTCCTAAACAAATATGACACCTTCGTGGGCGAGCGCGGCGTTACCCTTTCCGGCGGACAGAAGCAGCGCGCCGCCATTGCACGCATGCTGATGCAGAAGGCCCCCATCATGATCTTCGACGATTCCCTTTCCGCCGTTGACGCGGAAACGGACGCAAAGATACGCCGCGCCCTTGAGGGCGCCATGAAGGATGCCACCGTTATCATCATCTCCCACCGCACCTCCACCCTTCGCTCCGCAGACAACATCATCGTTTTAGACCGCGGCCGCATCGTTGAGGAGGGCAGCCACGATGTACTCACCGCCAAGGGCGGCATATACAAGCGCATTTGCGACATTCAGTCTGCAAGCGGAGAGGAGGCGGCAGTATGAGCGACAAGAAAAAAGACATACGCGACGAGAATTACACCTCCAGCCTCCCCTGGTTCGGTCTCGGCAGGCTCCTGCCCTATCTGAAGCCCTACGCCTTCCGCCTTTTCGTTATGGTAGCTCTGGGCGTTATGGCAAGCGTCACAGACATAATCCTGCCCCTTTTCCAGCGCTATGCCATCGACAATTTCATAGCTGAGGACACCCTGCGCGGTCTCGGTATCTTCATTGCCCTTTACGTTCTGGTGCTTATCGTGCAGATCATCGTGAACTGCATCTCCACCTACGACGCAAGCTACGTTGAAATGTACGTCGGCAGAGATCTGAAGCGCGCGTCCTTCGACCACCTGCAGACTCTCTCCTTCTCCTATTTCAATCAGAACAGCGTGGGCTACATCCATTCAAGAGTGATGAGCGACACGTCCCGCATCGGCGAGCTTGTTTCCTGGGGAATGATGGACGGCGTATGGCACGTTTCATACGTTGTCGGCGCCGCTGTCGTTATGTTCTCCATCGATGCGAAGCTTGCGCTTCTCGTTTGCTCCGTGGTGCCTGCCACCGCCATTATGATCGGCGTGCTGGAGGGCAAATTCGTTCGCATAAACCGAAGGATACGCGAGATAAACTCACGCATCACCGGCAAGTGGAACGAGGGCATCACCGGCGCAAAAACAGTTAAGACTCTCACCGTTGAAGAAAAAATGGAGGAGGATTTCCGCCGTGAAACGGAAACCATGAAAAGGACCTCCGTTAATCAGTCGCGTCTCGGCGCCCTTTTCGGCACCGTCACCTCCTTCGCCTCCTTCTTTGCCCTCGCCCTCGTTTTGTGGCGCGGCGGCATCATTTCCCGGGAGGGACTTATGAAGGTGGGCACCCTCTCCGTCTTTATGTCCTACGCCCTGGGCATGATGGCGCCCATACAGTGGATCGTTGAGTTCGTTTCCATGCTCATCACCACCCAGGTGAATATCGAAAGACTGACGAACCTTATCGAAACGGAATCGAACGTCAGCGACACACCCGAGGTCATAGAGAAATACGGCGACACCTTCTCCCCCAAGCGCGAGAACTGGGAGCCCCTTTACGGCAACGTGGAATTCCGCGACGTTTCGTTCATGTACCCCGACGGGGACGAATACGTGCTGACGGATTTTGATCTGCAGGTGCCCCGCGGCACGAACGTTGCCATCGTTGGCGAAACGGGAGCAGGCAAATCCACCCTCGTGAACCTTGTGTGCCGTTTCTTTGAGCCCACGAAGGGACAGATCCTCATCGACGGACGTGATGCAAAGGAGCGCTCGCAGCTCTGGCTCCACTCCAACATCGGCTACGTCCTTCAGACTCCACATCTTTTCTCGGGCACCGTCAGGGATAACCTGCGCTACGGCAAGCCCGACGCCACCGACGAGGAGATAAACGCGGCTCTCGCCCGCGTTTCCGCCGACAAGGTCGTGGAAAAGCTCAGCGGCGGTCTTGACGCCGACGTTGGTGAGGGCGGCGACACCCTATCCACGGGCGAAAAGCAGCTATTATCCTTTGCGCGCGCCATTCTGGCAGACCCCGCCATCCTCATCCTCGACGAGGCCACCTCCTCCATCGACACGGTGACGGAGGCGGCGATACAGAGCGCCGTTGAGGAAGTGACGAAGGGACGCACCTCCTTCATCATCGCCCACAGGCTTTCCACCGTGAGAAATGCAGACGTGATCCTCGTGGTCCACGACGGAAAGATAATCGAGCGCGGCACTCACCGCCAGCTTATGGACGCACGCGGCTACTATTACGGGCTTTACTCCCGTCAGTATGAAAAGATCGCGGTAAACAGTGTTATGTAACGGAATACAAAGAATCGGAGCTTTGAAAAAAGCTCCGATTTTATTTCGTAAAAATTTGAAAAAACTTAAAAATAATCGTTGACAAGCGCGTTTATATCTGTTATAATGTATCGCGGTCTGAAAAAACAGAATATGCTGCTATGGCTCAGGTGGTAGAGCACATCCTTGGTAAGGATGATGTCATCAGTTCGAATCTGATTAGCAGCTCGCAAAAAACGCATCCGAAAGGATGCGTTTTTTCGTTGTCGGGGGATTGGGCGGGAAGTAGGCGAAGCTGCTTCTCCTAACTTGGATAAACGTCAAAAACAGCGGACGCAAATCCGCTGTTTTTTTATTTTCACTTTCCTATACCGATCGCCCTGTCGATGATGGCGTTGGCGGCTTCCTGCTTCGTCATAAGGGGAAGCTCCTCGGCGCCGTCCTTCGTGATC
>JAZMZX010000068.1:0-27905 GCA_045586225.1 Eubacteriales bacterium | reverse complement strand
TACAAAGCCAAACTGATCATAGAAATTGATGGGTCACAGCATTATAGCGAAGAAGGCAGACAAAAAGATGAATTCCGTACGGAAATCCTGGAAGGCTATGATCTGAAAGTCATGCGGTTTACAAACCAACAAATCAACACGAACTTTCGGGGTGTCTGCGAGTATATCGATATCACCGCTAAAGCCTCCCTCCGAGAGGGAGGGGGACCGCGTTAGCGGTGGAAGGAGCCTGCGCGACTTTAGGTTTGTGCTGACTTCATGGTAGCGCACTCTCCCTCACCCGACTTCGTCGGGAGCTCCCTCCCGGAGGGAGCCTTAGGATGCGTTCGGCTTTAGGGGTATGGGCTTTGCCCGAAGCCGCGTTGATTGCAACGCTGTAATACAAAGGCGAAACTGGCGATAAAAGTGTTTTCAAGGAAGGAACATTTTATGACGAGAATAAATGTTTTGGCATCTGTTTTATATAGTAAATCAGTTGAATTAAAGACTCAGAACTTCAATAAATTGATATGGAATAATAATCGAAATAAATTAGTGTCTTCTCTTTCAGCAATGCAATTTCTCGTAGCTTCCATTGGCTTGAAAAACATATCTCATACGCAAGCAGAAGAGATTATTTCTGTGTTACACGCTACATACGATTATAATACGGAGCGATTTTCAGACCTGTTGAGAGGAGCTTCTGATGAGTCGGCTTTTCCTAATGAATACGACGACGTTATTTTTCAAATGCATTTGATTTTATCAAGGTGTATCAATAGTATAGTGAAAAAAGAAAAAGGATATCTGAATACCGTTAGCCGTTACATAAAGGCGTTTCATAATTTGCCAAGAGCTTTTTTGTCAATTACGGATAAATCCAAGATTTCCCCCTCTGATGCGATAGCATACTCGAAATCATATTTGAATCTTGACTGAAATTAAACCCCGACAGACTTAAACATCTGCCGGGGCTACTTATTTGTCTACTGCGTATTAACTAAAGCAATTTGATTGGTTATTTCTCCGATAAGAGCATCACCCTATTTTGCCGAAGCATTTTTGTTTTGGTGGGGGTCAGGTGGCGATGCCGGCAAACTGTGTCTGATAAAGCTTGTGGTATTCGCCCTCCTGACGGAGGAGCTCATCGTGATTTCCCGCCTCAGCAACGCGGCCGTCCTTGATAACGACGATGCAGTCCGCGTCGCGGATGGTGGAAAGGCGATGTGCGATAATAAGGGAAGTTCTGCCCTTCATCAGATTCAGCATAGCCTCCTGGATGTGCATTTCCGTGCGTGTGTCGACGCTGGAGGTGGCCTCATCAAGAATGAGGATCTTGGGATTTGCAAGCACCGCCCGTGCAATGGAGAGAAGCTGGCGCTGACCCTGGCTTATGTTGGAGCCGGATTCGGTGAGCTCGGTATCGTATCCGCCGGGGAGGCGGGAAACGAATCTGTGAGCATTTGCCGTCTTAGCTGCTTCCTTTATCTCCTCGTCGGTGGCGTCCAGCCTGCCGTAGCGGATGTTGTTTGCAATGGTATCGGAGAAGAGAACGGTGTCCTGAAGCACGATGGCGATGGAGGAGCGGAGCGTCTTTTTCGGAATATCGAAAAGGTCAACTCCGTCAACGGTGATGGAGCCGCCGTCGATATCGTAGAATCTTGTTATAAGATTAACGATGGTGGTCTTGCCCGAGCCCGTGGCTCCGACGATGGCTATCTTCTGTCCCGCCTTTACGGAAAGGTCCAGCTTCTTCAGCACGGGCTCACCCTCCTTATAGGAGAAGTCGACGCCCTTGAGCTCGATATTACCCTTGATGTCGTCAACGGTGATGGAGCTTGTGCCCTCGTCGGGCTCGCTGTCGGAATCGAGAATGGCAAACACGCGCTCAGCACCTGCGATAGCGGTGAGAATCGTTGCATACTGGTTTGCGATCTGGGAAATAGGCATGGAGAACTGACGGGAATACTGAAGTATCGACTGGATATTACCAACGGAAATGTAGCCGGAAAGGCAGAAATATCCGCCGAATGCAGCAACGAGCAGATAGTTCAGGTTGTTTACCACGTTCATAACGGGACCCATGATTCCGCCCCATACGTTTGCCTTGATGCTGCAGCGCCTGAATTCCTCGCTGGTTTCGTTGAAGACCTCGATAGCCATGTCTTCCTTGCCGTACGCCATAACGGTCTTGAAGCCCGTGACCATTTCCTCCACCTGACCGTTGAGGCTGCCCAGAAGCACCTGACGGCGCACGAAATATTTGCGCATCAGCTTGCCGAGCATTGCGGAAAGGAAGAAGGTGAGGGGGATGGTGCACATGGAGATGAGTATCATCAGGGGAGCGCGGCGGCAGTACCAGATGATCATGGTGAGCGAGCCGATAAGGGTCAGCACGCTGGAGATAAGTGACGTGATGGAGGAGGAGATAGCGTTTGAAACGTTATCAACGTCGTTGGTCATACGGCTCATAAGGTCGCCGTGCTTGTGAGTGTCCGTATACCTTATGGGGAGATATTCGATCTTGTTGAAAAGGTCGCGGCGGAGGCTGTATACCGTCCACTGGGAAAGGCGCGAGGATACCAGCGACTGTATCAGCTGGAGCAGGCAGTTCAAAAGGAACACCGACGCCATAAGCGAAAGCCACTTGATAAGACCGTTGAAATCCACCGCCAGCTTCTTATCGTCGATGGTGATGCAGTCGATTATCTCGCCCTGGATGGCAGGGGAGATAAGGGAGGTGGCTGTGGTCATAAGCATTATGCCTATGAGGATAAAGAGCAGATGCTTGCTCTTGCCGATGTATTTTATCAGCTTTAAAAGCGTCTCTTTCGTGTTTTTGGGCTTTTCCCTGATCATTCCGCCCCGTCCGGGGCCGCCTCTGCCGGGACCGCCGCCCTTTGCGGCATTGCGGAGCTCATCCATGGAGAGCTCTTTTTTCTCGGTGCGGTAAAGGCTTTTCTTCTTCTGCATATTTTCGGGAGGGGTTACGTTCTTATTCACTGTTCGCTACCTCCTTCCGTGGATCTCATCTGAGAATTATAAATATCGCGGTACGTTTCGCTTGTTTTCATAAGCTCGTCGTGGGGAGCAAAGGCGGTGATGGAGCCCTGCTCAAGCACTGCGTTGCGGTCTGCATTCTTAACGCTTGCGATGCGCTGTGCTATCATGATAACGGTGGTGTCGTCAAGCTCCTCGCGAAGGGCCTTCTGGAGGCGAGCCTCTGTGCTTAAGTCAAGAGCGGAGGTAGAGTCGTCGAAGATGATTATCTCGGGATCGCGTACGATGGCGCGGGCAATGGACATTCTCTGCTTCTGACCGCCGGAAAGGGAGGCACCCTTTTCGGAGACCATAGTCTCATAGTCGTCGTTGAAGCCCATGATAAATTCGTCTGCCTGAGCGATCTTGGCTGCGCGAACGACCTCCTCATCGGTGGCATCCTCGTTGCCCCAACGGATGTTGTCGGCAATGGTACCGGAGAAAAGCTCCGACTTCTGCAAAACGAAGCCGAATTTGCGGCGCAGCTCGTGCAGCTCGTAGTCACGCACGTTGACGCCGTCTACAAGCACCTCGCCTTCGCTTGCATCGTAGAAGCGGGGAAGCAGGGAAACCAGCGAGGATTTGCCCGAGCCTGTGGCACCGATGATGGCGACCGTTTCGCCGCGGTTGACCGTCAGGTCTATGTTTGCAAGAACGTAGTCGCCCTGTGCGCCGGGATAGCGGAAGCTTACGTTGCGAAGCTCAATGGCGGGAGCGCTGCTGCCTGCGTTTTCGTCTGCACCCTTGCCGCTGAGGATAACGGGGTCTGCATAGAGCACCTCAGTCACACGGCCTGCGCTGGCTTTGCCGCGGGCAAGCTGCTGGAACATCATGCTCACCATCATAATGGAGGAGAGTATCTGGGTGATATAGCTTGCAGCCGCCATAACGTCGCCTGCTGCAAATTCGGCAAGAGTGGCATTTGCGGCAGAGGCGTCCACCATCTTTGCGCCAAGCCAGTAGATGGCGATAACGGACATATTCATCACGATGGAGAGGGCGGGGAAAAGATACGCCATCGTTTTGAACACCTTGTAAGCCGTGTTGCGGTAGTCGGTGTTTGCCGTGTCGAATCTGCCTATCTCATATTCCTCGCGGGTGTATGCCTTCACCACGCGTGCGCCGGAAACGTTTTCCTGAACGATCGCATTCACGCGGTCGAGCTTTTCCTGCACCTTTAAGAACATGGGGTTCACTCGCTTCAGCATAACGATAACGCAGCCCACAATAAAGGGAAGCGCCACAAGCACAACGTATCCGAATTTTGCGTTAAGGGTCAGCGTGAAGTATATACCGCCTATGAAAAACATAGGCGCGCGGACGAACATGCGGAGCAGCATATTCACAAGGTCCTGCAGCACGGTAACGTCGTTTGTGAGTCGGGTAACGAGGGAGCCGGTGGTGAATTTATCCGTCTGCTCCTCGGAAAGATACATAATGTGGCGGAACATATCACAGCGTAGGTCGTTTCCGAAGCCTTGCGCCGCGTGGCTTGCTGTCCACGCACAGAAAATGCCCATAAAACCGCCAATGGCAGCGAGACCGAGCATCAGAAGTCCCGTTTCCAAAATGACGGACTGATTGCCCTTGAGAACGCCCTCGTTTACGATATCCGCCATGAGCCGGGTGAGGATAAGGTCCACGGTCACCTCGCCGAGCATAAAGAGCGGCGATATGATGGCAGGGAGCCAATAGGGTTTTATGTAATCAAACAGCTTCTTTTTCTTCATTTGGCACGCCTTTCTTACTTTTCCTTGGTTTCCGCAACGAAATTATCGCGGATGCGCTCAAGGAGATCGGCGAGGGTGGCTTTGTCCTCTTCGCTGAAGCCGCGAAGGGCAACGGCGTCTGCCATCACGATGCGATTGTGGATCTGTTCATTGATCTCAATGCCCTTGTCGGTGAGGTAAACGCGTGTGGCGCGCATATCGTCGCTGTCCACAGAGCGTGTGACGATTCCCTCGCTTTCCATTTTATTAAGCGCAACGCTGATGGTGGGAGGCTTTAAGTGTGTGGCTTTGGCCAGATCGAGCTGGCAAACTCCCGTTTTGAAGGAAAGCTCGCGCAGGATGGCGCGGCTGCTGTTCTGCATGAACTGTGTGGGGGCGCCGTCTTCAACGTGATGACACCAGCGCCTGGAAACGTCGTTAAGTATCATTATGGGGGTGATGGGCGGGCGCCTGCGCTGACGGGGCTCTCGCTGCTCGGTGGGGAGAGCATCACTACCGGTGTAGGTGCTTCTTCTTTCTGCCATGGTGATTCCTTTCATATATTCTCAGTTTATTAATTTACGTATAAATTATATTCCTGCTTTGGGCTATTTGCAATAAATCAAATAGTTTATTAACAAATTATTTTCAAATGATAAGTTTATGAATAAATTATATAAAAACAAAAAATGCACCGCGCCAAAGGCGGGTGCATTTATGCTTTGTCAGCTTTCGTCCTTCTGGCGGCGGGGTGAGCCGGGAAGGGTGATGATGGGCGTCTGCCCCGAGGCAGACGTTATCTCTGCGATAAGGAGAGCGGCGCGTGACGCAAGATTATTCAGAAGCATTCCGCCCGAGGCGCGGAATTCGTTTGCAAGGTCGGCGCGGCGCCAGTCGATCTCGTCCTTCACGTCCTCGCGCCAGCGCATAATGACGGAAAAGGAAACGGAAAGATAAAAGGGTCCCTCAGGCTCGAAGGTTATGGCGCGGTTGAAGGTGAATTTAACGCCCAGAGGCTCCATCACGCGGGCAACGATCGTGTCCTTGCAGCTCATTTTCATTTTTCCTCCGGTGGGCTTGCCCACCTCGTAGTTTACGTTTTCGAGAAATATCTGATGCTCGGGATGAAAATAGCGGTTAAGGTCCATAGTGTGCTCCTTTTTCGTGGATGGCTATATTTTACCACAAAACCTATGCCGCGTGTGACGGCGGCGAAAATTTTTTTGCGATTTTCACTCAAATACCGTGACTGTTTGCGAAGAAACTTCTTTTTTGATATAATAGCATTGATAAATCAGGTGCCGAGGTTTAATGACTATGAATATCCCCTTTGAAGGCTCCCCCGCCGTATATGAAAAAACGCTTCCGAATGAAACGGACCGGCTGATAATAACGATCGGCAAGCACCCGCTTCTTTGGGGCAGACCGTACTCCCACAAAGGTGACGATAAATGCCGCGGACTTTTCTCATGCGGATTTTCGCCCCGATGGGAAACCGGCGTTTCCTCCGCCATGCTCTGGCGTATCGAGCAGACGGACGGCGGATTCTATATCAAAAGCTCGGGCACGGGCGAATACCTTTTTGCCGAAGGCGCGATCGTTGACGGCGAGGAAGCGGTATCTCTTTCCTTCGGCGGAAAAACGAAGTTCCGTCTCACGAACGAGGGCTTCATCGCCTTCGATACGGAGGACGGCGAGTTTTATCTTTCATATCACAGCTCACGCGGCTTTATTGCTCCCTCCGCGTGGACGTCTTCCATGACGGATATGAGCGATGCGGAGTTTTTCGCGGCGGTGCCGCGTGAGGGGGAGGTTACCGTTTCCTTCCAAGGCGAGGTTACTGTATACGGCGATGACGAAGTGCTGGAAAGCGGCACCTGCGTGCCGCGCGGCACGACTCTTTCCGTTGACTGCGGAAAGGGTGTATCCGGCTGGAGAGCAAACGGATACGCACTGAGGCCGTGCGAGAAATACACCGTCTGCCGCGACACCGTGATCGAGCCTGTTATCAAAAAGCGCGACGGCGGAAAGCACCTTTCGTTTATCTCCGATGTGCACGACCTGCCTCACAGGCTTGAAAAATGGCTCTTTTCCTTGCCCTTTGAGCTTGAAAAATGCGTTTTCGGCGGCGACATAACCGCGGGCAACGTGAAATCCATCGCGGCTCAGCAGGAGGCTCACCGCGCGGTGGGCAAGGTGGTGGCAAGATACACGAAAAAGCCGCCCGTCATCACCATCGGCAACCACGAATACGAGTATTCACATCGCTGGGACGGAAGGGAAATATCGGAGATATTCACCGATACCGTTGCCTTTGGCGGCGCGATCGAGGACGACCACGCAATATATAATTTCGGCGCGTCGGAATTCGATCACGACGATTTTCAGTCTAATTTTCCCGAAGAGAGGATAGAGGAGCTTCGCGCTTTCCTTGAAAACGTGCCCTCGGGCATCCCCGTTTTCGTGAATGCCCACTATCCACTTCACGCGGTGAAGCGGAGGCCGAAGCCCTGCGGCGCGGAAAGGATGATAAGGCTTTTGTCCGAATATAAAAACGTCATTTACCTTTGGGGGCATAACCACGGCCAGCGCACGGAGGAGGGCTACGGCAGGATACTGACTCTTGGCGACGAGATGGTATACGACTTCGACGAGAGCAAAAAAGCCACCCTCGGCTTCACCTATGCAAGCCACGGCGCCATGTACGACGCGGCGCGGACGGTGGCGCCCTATTACGGCCTTACGGCAAGGCTGACGAAGGGGAAAACGGAGCTGACGTACTACGACCTTTCGGGCAGTCCCGTGCCCTATAAGACCGCACAAGGCATTGGTGAAAGCGTGACGTTCACCCTCTTGCACGAATGAAAACGGATTTGTTACTGTGTGATTTCCTCGTGGGAGACAGGCGAGATAAGCGGTTAAGAGAGCGGTAAATCAGAATTTGACGAGGTAAGTATGATTTTCTATGAAATAACAGAAGAAGATAAAGAATTGATAGAAGCTGCATTATCCAAAATAGACAGATATTTTGATAGTGAAAAGTACAATCATACAGTAGGAGCAGCAATCAGATGTAAAAACGGCAACATATATTCCGGCGTGAATTGTGACGGGATACATGGCTCTTGTGCAGAGTATATTACTATGGGCATTGCTGTTTCTGAAGGAGAACGGGAGTTTGATACGATTGTAGCAGTGCATAAAGATTTCCCCAATAAAGTGATCGCCCCGTGCGGAAACTGCAGACAAATGCTGATAGAGTACTGTTCAGATATTAAGGTTATTCTTAATGATTATGAAAATAATCTAGTTAAAGTTGGGATCAAAGATTTAATACCGTTCGCATGTTTATGATATTGTGAGATTCCAATCTCCCGAACAGAACAAATAAACCCCGACAGAGTATAATTCTGTCGGGGTTATTTATTTGCCCGCGGTGGGGCAAGCTGTGAAATATAAGCGTCCTTAAGGGAAGCCTTCCGGGGGAAGAACGTCGCGCCCTTTAAGTGCGATCTTCAGTATCCCGGCGGGGGCTCGGGAGGGGGGGCGTCCTCGGAGGCGACCTCCACGGGACCTGCAGGTGCGGCAGCCCTTTCGGGGAATTCGAATTTAAATCCGTTTCCCTCAAGGCGGAGCGTGGCATCGAATTTTTTGCCTGCCTTTGAGGTGAAGCCCTTGAGAAGGCCCGTGGTGCCTGTGGAAAGCAGGCGCTTTGCCATCGCCTCGGTGATGGCCTTTCCGCACACCTTGGTTCCCACGGAAAAGTCGCAGCCGTTTTTGTATTTCTCGCAGGCGTATCGGAATTTTCCGTGCTTTACGTCACCTCCGCAAAGGGGGCACTTGCCAACGGTCTCGCCCGTGGCCTCCTCTGCTGCGGAAGCTGTGGGAGGCGGCGCGGGGGTGAATTCAAGCTGCGAATCGAACACGGCGCGGATCTCCTTTTCGGCAACGGCAATGCTGTCGCGCACCGTTGCCTCGCCGCGGAACACGCGCTTCAGGGAAACGCCAACCTCAGCGGTCTTGTATTTGTCCATGCCGATGCCCATTCGGGAGAGGGATTCGATCATATATTCCCCCATGGGGAGAATGGTGTAAACGTCCTTTGTCAGCGCGATGTATTCGGATTTCCGTGCGTTATCGATAATGCCCGTACGCGTTGCCTCGGTACCAAGCTCAAGGCCTGAAAGCATCGCGCGGTATTCGGCGTCGTCGTTTTCGGGGGTGTCCTCCTCAGCCTCAGCCTCGTCCTTTTGGGAGGCTTTGGACTTTTTATCCTCGCGGAATGGATTTTTCAGATATGAATTGAGCGTCTCGATGGTGTAGTGCTTGGGGGGCTGAGTTTCCTTCTCGGTGGGCTTGAAATCCACTGCGATAAGGTCGCCCTCGGAAAGCTTCGGAAGAAGCTTGTCCTTCGACGAGTAGTCGTCGTATTTTGTCCAGCCCTGCTCAAGCATAACGGTGCCCTTAAGCGTGAAGGCCTCGGTGCCGCCGCCGCAGTCAAGCTTCACGGTGGTCTTCAGTATCACGCAATCCTCCGCGCAGAAAACGGCGGCGAATCTGCGGAAAACGGTGGAATACACCTGCATCTCGCGGGCTGTGAGCTTAGACTTGTCGGGTATCTTGTAGGTGGGAGTCAGGGCGGAGTGGGATTCTATCTTGGAATCGTCGAATATGGACTTTTTATGCTTGAACTCCACGTTGTAGCCGAGATTTTTCACAAGGGCGAGGATGTCCTTCACCTTTGAGGTCTCCGCCTCCGCAAGATACTCGGAGTTTGTTCTGGGATATGAAAGGTATCCCTTTTCGTAAAGGCTCTGCACGATGTCGAGGGATTCCTTCATGGACATTTTGTATTTCTTTCCGAGCACGTTTTGAAGCTTGGAAAGGGAATAGAGCTTTCCGGGAGAGAGCACCTCCCGCTTTTCGGAAACAGAGATGACCCTGCCGGGGCAGGCATTCAGCTTTGAGGCGTAGGCTGCAGCCTTTTCGTATTCCTCGGGTTCAAATTTCTTTTTGGACAAAAGCTCTATGGGTACCCCGTCGTGCTCCGTTTTGGAGGCAATGCCGAAATACTTTTTCGGCACGAAATGACGTATCTCCATATCGCGGTCGTAGATGGCCTTCACGATAGGTACGATAACGCGCCCCACGCGGAGAAGGGACCCTGCGCGGATGGTGGCGTATCTTGTGAGATTCACTCCGTAGAGCCAGTCGATGTAGGTGCGTGCGAAGCCCTCGTTTGCGAGGCCCTCGTATTCGGTCTCGGGCTTCATTTCGGAAAGGGCGGCGCGCACCGTCTGGGGTGTCTGGTCGGGGAGCCACAGGCGCATAAAGCGCTTTTTTGCAAGTCCGCGCACGCCGAGCGCATTTTGAACGCAAAGGCGCACGATTATCTCACCCTCGCGGTCCGCGTCTCCCGCGTTGACGATAACGTCAACGTCATCACGGCGGCACAGCTTCTTTATCGTTTCAAACTGCTTTTTCACACCCGGGTCTGCCTTGCCGCCGTCTCCGTGCTTCAGCTCGAAACGGAATTCCGAAGGGAAGCAGGGAAGCTCCTCAAGGCGCCAGCGGCGTGTGGTGCTGCCCGTGTAGGCTTCGATATCCGCAAGGGAGAATAGATGGCCGAACGCCCAGGTTATTATGTAGTCGCCGCTTTCAAGATAGCCGTCGCGGCGCTCCGCTTTTCCGATGGCGGAGGCGATGTTTCGTCCGAGAGACGGCTTTTCGGCGATGATGAGTGTTGCCATGCTTACTCTTCCTCTTTTTCAAATTCAATAATGCGGTGCACGGTGTCGCGTGGCAGGGGGCGGTCGAGAGCCTCAAGAAAGGCGGTTATCTCGCTGCGCACTGCCGTGACCTCCGCTTCAAATTCGCGGCTCGTCATGCGGAGCACGCCCGCACCCACGGCGGAAAGCTGCAGAAGTCCGTCGGAGGTGACAACGCGGACGCTGTAATTCTTGCCGATCTCGTGGATAAGGCGCTCTATGTATGCGTCTGCCGTTTCCTCCTCTGCGGTGTAGACGATATTGATGCCGTCCCGGTCCAGCTTGCGCTCGATGGCGCCGGTCACGTTATATGCGTCGTACACGAGAACGATGCGGCAGCTCTTATATGCGCGGAAGCTTGCCAGCATCGTTTCAAGCTGCGATCTTGCAAGGTCCAGGCCTGCCGCGTCGTCGGGACGAAGGGCATCCCAGCTGTGGATAAGGTTATATCCGTCGATAATGTAGCAAAATTCGTTGTTTTTATCGTTTACCGTTTCTTTGGCGCTGTAGTCGACCCGACGGCGGTCACCGTACTGAGGGCGCCTGATGGGGCCGAATTCGCGCTCCATGATCGCCTCAAGCTCCTTGTCGTCGATTTTCAGATTCTTTGCGATAACGCGGGGCGCGGGGAGCTCGTCGGAGGGAGACTTCATCGTGCCCGGGTCAAGATGCATATAATGCTTCACCTGATCCCATTTTACGTTGAAGCCTGCGCCGTGAGCGCAGAAAACGGAGTCGGGAGTGTGGGCAAGGTCTGCCTCGGGGTCGTACCCCGCAGCCTCCACTACCTCAGATTCATTGTGGCAGGGATAGTAGCCGCACACCTCAAATGCAAATTTGCCCGTGCCGCGTGTGTAGGAGATAAGCTCCGTCGCGTAGTTTCTCATTGCCGACACGGGGGCTCTTCCCGAAATGGAGGAGAAGCCGTCGCCCTCGTCCTCGGGGGAGCCGAAGGTGCCCCACATGGCGCGGACGTCGTTTATGGCTCTTCCTATCTGCGAGGAGGGCACGGTGATCTTATATGAATAGTAGGGCTCAAGGAGCACGGAGCGGGCCTGCATCAGTCCCTGACGGACGGCGCGGTAGGTAGCCTGGCGGAAGTCGCCGCCCTCCGTGTGCTTGGGGTGGGCTCTGCCTGCGATAAGGGTGATGCGCATATCGGTTATGGGAGAGCCGGTCAGAACGCCGCGATGGGTGCGCTCGCGGAGATGAGATAGTATGAGCCGCTGCCAATTCCGCGAAAGTGCGTTCTGGCTGCAGGCAGATCGGAATGTGAGTCCCGTGCCGGGACCTGTGGGCTCAAAGAAAAGATGCACCTCGGCATAATGGCGCAGAGGCTCGAAGTGACCTACACCCGTGACGGGTGCGGCAATCGTCTCACGGTACATTATCCTGCCCGAATCGATGGTAACGTCTATGCCGAAGCGGTCGTATATCACGCGCTTCAATACGTCTGTCTGCACCTCACCCATGAGGCGCACGTTTATCTCGCGGAGCCGCTCGTTATAAACCAGATGGAGCTGAGGGTCCTCCTCCGTGAGCTGACAGAGCTTGGGGAAATATTCGCGTACGTCGCAGCCCTCGGGCAAAAGCAGACGGTATTCAAGCACAGGCTCAAGGGTGGGGGCAGCCGCGGCGCTCTCGATGCCGAGACCCTGACCGGGATAAGTGGCGGAGAGACCGGAAACGGCACATACGGTGCCTGCCGTTACCTCAGTGACAGCCTCGGCGCGGTCGCCGGAGAACACCTTTATTCCCGTGATCTTTTCCGATATCTCGCCCTCGCTTGCCTTATAGGTGACGGAATTGCGCACGGCGAGTGTGCCGCCCGTAAGCTTTAAGTGGGTGAGCCTGCCGCCCTTTTCGTCTCTTGATATTTTATATACCCGTGCACCGAATTCGTCGCCGTATTCGGAGGGGCGTGCGTATGCGGAGATAAGTCGGAGAAATTCATCAACTCCGTCGTTTTTCAGGGCGGAGCCAAAGGCGCAGGGGAAGAGCCTGCGCTCCTTTATAAGACGGATTATATCGTGCTCCGACACCTCACCTGTTTCAAGGAAGGCTTCGAGGAGCCCCTCATCCAGAAGGGAGATGCACTCGTCCCGCTCCTCGCGGGAGGCGGAAAAGTTCACACAGCCGCCGTCGAGACGGGTGATAAGGTCGCGCATTGCGGCTTCTCTGTCTGCGGCGGGAAGGTCCATTTTGTTCACGAAAATGAACGTGGGCACGGAGTATCTGTGAAGAAGTTCCCAAAGTGTTTTTGTGTGATTCTGAACGCCCTCGGCGCCGTTTATAACGAGTATGGCATAATCGATGACCGAAAGTGTGCGCTCTGCCTCGGCAGAAAAATCAACGTGACCTGGCGTGTCGAGGAGTGTGAAGCTGCCGCTTTCGGTGTGCACCGTTGCGGCGGCGGAGAATATGGTTATCCCACGCTCCCGTTCAAGAGCATGCGTGTCGAGATGGGTATCACCGTGGTCAACACGGCCGATACGCTTGATCTTACCCGAGAGATAGAGTATAGCCTCGGCAAGAGTGGTCTTGCCGGAGTCAACGTGAGCGAGTATTCCTATTGTCAGTCCGTTCATTTTTTTGCCTCCTTTCGGTGATTTTGCGGAGATGCGCCCCCGTGGGTATTACCCTGCGGGGGCGTACTTTTTGCGTTTTGTTTTCAGAACTGTTCAAGTCTCATATATCCCGGCTTGATGTATCCGAGACGGCGGCCTGCAAAGTCAAACATAAGTGTGAGTATCGCGGGAAGCACGAAGTGCATCATAACGATCTCGATTGCGATGACGGCAGGGTGCGCGGAGCCGGCCATGGCGTTGTATGCGCCGAACTGACCCACAAAGCCCGCGGTGCCCATTCCTGCGCCCATAGCGGTGTTCGTCATCTTCAGAAGGGCCGCGGATATGGGTCCGAGGATGGCGGATGCGAGGGTGGGGGCTATCCAGATCTGCGGACGGCGGAGAATATTGTGGAACTGAAGCATGGAGGTTCCGATGCCCTGTGAGATGAAGCCGCCGATGTCGTTATCCCTGTAGGAAGCAACGGCGAAGCCCACCATCTGGCAGGCACAGCCCACAGCGGCAGCGCCTGCGGCAATGCCGTCTATGCCGATCATAATGCAAAGGGCTGCAGAGGAAACGGGAGCCGTCAGCACCATGCCCACGACCACAGCTACCACCATGCCCATGGGGATGGGAGCGTATTCCGTGGCTGAATTCACGAAGCTGCCAAGTGCCGTCATGAGTCCGCTGATGTAGGGGCCTGCGTATATGCCCGCAAGACCGCCCGTGATAATGGTGACGAGCGGAGTGACGATAATGTCGAGCTTCGTTTTCGATGCCACGAGGGATGCAAGCTCACCGCCAATAAGTGTGGCGATGTATGCACCGACAGGGCCTCCCTGAACGTAGCCGATGGCACCGACTACGGCAGAGGAGAAGATAACCAGGGGCTTTTCGTCAAGTCCCCAGGCAATGGAGGCACCGATGGCGGCGCCCACAACGTGCGTTGCCGTGGCTATCTCGGCGATAGGAGCCAGAAAAGAGAGAAATGATATTGTTGCAAACTGCTTTAAGATGGTGCCTATGATGAGGGATGAGAAAAGTCCCATCGCCATGGCGCTCATAGCATCGATAAAGTAACGTTTGCAGATACGTCTGATGAAATCCATTTATAGAGAATCCTTTGAATCTAAGCCTTCGCTCGGAAAGGCGGAAATTAAAGCGGAGAGCTCATCCTCGGTGAGAGGGATCACATAGCCGTGACGGGGAGTGAAATCGAAGGAATACTCACTCTCGGGAAGCTGACGGTAAGTGATAAGGTCCTCGGTCTCCGCCATCACGTACTTCCGTCCGTTGAAGGGGGTGCCGTCGGCGCACACTATCCATTTGTTCTGGCCGATGAGCTTATAAGTATTGCTTCCTTCCACCAGCATCCGCTCACCGGAATCGGTGAGGTAGGGGACCTCGTCGGGAAGGAATCTGAAGTCTCCCGAAATACTCGGAGACTCCGTTATCCTGCGTCCGCTGACGTACATAAGGTAGCGGTCGTGAAGCTCGTCCCTTATGATGTCGCCGTCGATAATGCCTTTTTTGCTTATCATTATCTCGGGCGTGGTGTAGGTGTCGGGGTCGAAAAGGTCGGTGGCATAGTGACGGCACATGACGGTGCCCACGGTGGACTCCGTTTCCGCACACTGAAGGGTAAGATAGATCATGTATGCGCCTTTTTCGGGGCACCATATGATCTGCGGCGCCCAGGCGCGGTTGCAGGTCTCATATCCGGGGAAGCGTTTATAATCGATGAGCACAGAGCTGTCGAAGCTGCCGTTTTTCGGGATAAGGTCGCGGCTTCTGAATATTGCCATCGTGGACTGGGATGCCCAGCCGAGACAGCATTTCATATCTGTTGCAACTATGTAAAAGCATCCGTCCTCTCCGCGGAAAACGAAGGGGTCTCTTATGCCTCCGGTGCCGATATTGGAAACGAACACGGGCTTTCCGCCGTTCAGAGCTTTGTAATGGTATCCGTCGCGGGATACGCCGTAATAAAGCTTTTCGTTTTCGTTATCGGTGAAGTATGCAAAAAGATATGAGGTATACATGGCAGTAATTATCTGGGGAACGCGTCGAGAAGCGCGTCGTATTCAGCCTTTGTTATCGGAATAACGCTTCCGTGACGGGGATTGAAGTTGAAGCGGTAGTCGCCTCTGTCGAGAACCTCGAAGTTCTTAAGGTCGGTGGAGTGCTCCATTACGAAATATCCGCTGGTGTATGCGTCGGAGATAAGGAGCCAGCCGCTGCCGTCGATAAGCTGGAAGGTGGTGGAGCCTTCAACGGGGAGACCCTGAGGGGATACAAGCTTGGATCTGTTGTAGGAATAGCCGCTGTTGAGCTTTTCGGAGGTGGTGAGTCTGATACCGCCGGAGGTCTCGTCCTTGAAGAACATATAGTAAAGACCGTCGTGGAAGATGATGTCTGCGTCGATGGCGGAGTTGCCGTTTGTGGGCGCAAGGAGAAGCTCAGGCTCGGAGGAGAGGGTCTTAAGGTCGGGGGAGTAAACGTAATACATGAGAGTTCTGCCGTTCGTTGCGCTGGAGCAGAGAGCGAAATAGATCATGTATTCGCCGCGCTCGGGATCCCAGATAGCCTGAGGAGCCCACGCACGGGTGGTGTTTCTCGTTACGTCGGAGGTGTTGTTGATCTTGATAACGGTCTCGTCTGTCCAGTTTACAAGGTCCTCGGACTTCCAGGTGATGATGTCTCTGTTGCTGGACCAGCCAAGCTCAGATCTCATATCCGTTGCGATCATGTAGTAGCATCCGTCCTCGCCACGGAAGATGTAGGGGTCACGAACGCACTTTGTGCCGCTCTGGGAAACGACGACGGGCTTGTTTCTGTTGATGACCTTATACTTGTAGCCGTCTGTGCTGAGGGCGAAGTAAATGCGTTCCTGCTCGGGAGCATTGCCGATGAAGAATGCGAAAAGATAGCCGTAGTATTCAGGCTTTTCGTCTTCCACGATCTCTTCGGTCTCAGATTCGGTGTCGGTGGCAGATTCGGTTTCGGTACCGGTGCCGGCGTTGGTGTCGGGGGTGGTGTCTTCGGGTGTGTCGCCGCCGCAAGCGGTGAGGGGGAGAAGCATCACGATGCATAAAATGAGAGCGATCAAGTGTTTCATAAGGTGTTCACCTCGGTAAATATAATAGTACATATTATTATACTATATCATTTCCGTTTTCGCAATCGTATTGCGTTAAATCGCGGGAATTTTTGTGCTGCGGAAAAAGAAAAGTGCAAAAACTTTTGTGAATTACGTATTGACATGGTAACATTGTTACGTTATAATAATAACAATGTTACACAGAAGGAGACCTTATGGGACAGGAACTCATATCAAAAAAGGAGCTGCTTGAGACCTACGGCATATCGTACGGCACTCTTTACCGATGGCAAAGAACGGGGCTGATCCCGAAGGAGTGGTTCATCCGAAAGTCCACGGAAACGGGGCAGGAGACATATTTCCCCCGCGACCTTATCACGGAAAGGGTGAACTATATAATCCTCGGAAAGGATACGGCATCCCTTGAAGAGCTTGCCGCCATCGTGAACGGCAAGGAAAAGGAGGAAATGTTCCTCGTTATCGAAACGGGATACGGAACTGAGCGGATCCCCCTTGAGCAAATAAAAAACATCACCATAACCGGCGGCGGGAAGACCCTCGGCATCGACGAGATCGTGGATATCCTGAAGAGCCAAAGAAAATAAAAGTAACAGGACGAAAAGAAAGGCAGAATATATGACAGACCTTATTATCAGCGGCGCCGGCAGTGCCACAGGCGGTACGTATAACACGGTTTCCGTTTCCGGATCGGGCAGGATCAAGGGAAACGTTATTTGCAGATCCTACACAACGTCGGGCTCATCCCACCTTGAAGGCGACCTTGAATGCGAAAGCTTCGGCTGCTCGGGCGCAGCGAAGCTGAACGCCCTTTCGTGCGAGGGCACGGTGAGAGTTTCGGGCGCGCTTTCGGCGGGCGGAGGCTTAAACGCAAAAGAAGTGTCGGTTTCCGGCGCTGTCAGCTGCGGCGGCGACATTGAGGGGGGAGACCTTGTGAAGGTGTCCGGCTCGGTGAAGTGCGGCGGCAGCATCACTTCAGGCGGTGAATTCCGTTCATCCGGAAAGACCACCGTGAAGGGCGACGTTTCTGCTGAAACGGTGTACATTTCAGGCGGCTTTGACGTTGACGGACTCATAAACGGCGAAAAGATCGACATCGTGATCACTCAGGGAAGCAGATGCAAAGCAGGCTCCGTCGGCGGCGCTGTGATCAATGTGAAGCGCAGGGACGAAGGTGACAGCGGCAATATTCTTGAGGCTATGAGGGGCTTTATCGTTGACGTCAGGAAGGCCTTCTTCCCGGACCGCGAGGTGGAGACTTATTTTGAAGCAGACACCGTTGAAGGCGACACCGTGACCCTTGAATACACCCGCGCAAATGTGGTTCGCGGTAAGGATATCGTTATCGGCGAGGGCTGCAGGATCGGCCGCGTGGAATACACCGGCAAGGTCACCTACAGCGATGCCGCCGAGATCGGCGAAATGACCGAGATCTGAAAAAATCCTTGATATATAAAGAAAAATCCACGATTTATACAAATGTATAAATCGTGGATTTTGTTGTTATGCAATCGCAGAACAAGCGGCGGGACGGCGGCTATTTTTTCTTGATCCCGTGCTTCGTGCGGTATTCGCTGGGGGAAAGCCCCGTGTTTTTCGAAAACCACCGGCTGAAATTGTATTGGTCGATAAATCCGATGGATTCCGCCGCTGCCTTGACGGTGCTGCCGCGGGAAAGCTCGTCCTTAGCCAGCACCAGGCGGTAGTTTTTGATGAAGCTGCCGATGGTCTCACCCGTTTCCTCGCGGAAAAGCGTTGAGCAGTACGAGGGATTCAGATGCACGTGCTCTGCAATGGCTTCGATGGAGAGCTTGGTTTTATAATTGTCGCGGATGTATTTCGTTATCCTGTCAACGTAAGGATTCACGGCAGGACGGCGGCTTACGTCGGCGCAAAGATTAAGCAGCAGCATAAGGAGGATGGAGCATCTTCTCATATATGAGGAGCTGTCGTCCGCGCTGAAGAAGGGGGAAATATACGAGCGCCCGATATCGGAAAGACACCGCAGTATCTCAGGCGTTTCCTCGTGATTGAACACTGTGGGAATATAGTCGACGTCGCGGGGGTCACCGCCCTTGAAAAGAATGGAATAGTATTTGGCGGAGGTATTCTGGTGGCGGCGCTCGCGCTTTGCACCCTCGGGAATGAAGAGCGCCTCGCCTGCGGAAACGGTGACGGGGGCGTCGTTAATAAAATACTCTACGCTGCCCTCAAGCATAAAAACCATGTAGGACTGCGGAAGTATCATATCGGGGATATTCGTTATGGGGGAAGGGGTCCTGAATCTGAAATATTCAATGAAAGCGGATTCTGTCATTTCTTTGCTGTCTCCGTTTTTTTTTGCTGTACGTCAATGATACACGAAAAACGTGCAAAAAGCAAGGTGTCCACCTAAAGAATTTACATCAAAAGTGTGGAAATAACAAGTAAAGTACATTGAACGCGGTGGTGCAATGCTTTATAATATATGTGAACCTGCTATTAACGCAGCCGTTCGTGGGTGAATATATTGTGAACATTCACCACCCCCCGGATTTTTTGCCGTGAAGGCTGAAAATAAAATAACCTAAGGAGATCTCATTATGAAGAAACTTCTCACTGTTGCGATCGCTCTTATGCTGATCGCAGTTATGTCCGTTTCCGTTTTTGCAGCGGATGAGGGCACGATTCTCGCAGTTGACCTTCCCATCGAAGATTTCGGTGGTCTCGGCAACATGTCCGCACAGTTCAAGGGCGGCGAAACCGATCCTGCTAAGGGCTGTCTCGGTCTTGGACCGTTCGATTACGGCGATGGCGATTTCGAAGATGCTTACATGGATTTCAAATTTGAAGTTGACACTGCAGGCACTTACATCATCACTGTTCGCTATGCTGCTAAGCAGAGCGAAGGACAGATCAGATGCGCTGATATGATCGTTAACGGCGGCGAAAGAATCGCTCTCCCCATCGAAAATACCGGTGACTGGGCTGTTTGGGCAGACGCTGTAGTTGAAGTTGAGCTCGTTGCAGGTGAAAACACCGTAACCCTCAAGAACGTTGAAAACTTCGACAACTCTGTTTACAAGGCAATCAACGTTGACTGCGTATCCTGGGAACTCAAGCCCGTAGAAACTGAAGCTCCCGAGACTGAGGCTCCCGAGACCGAAGCTCCCGAGACCGAAGCTCCCGAAACCGAAGCTCCTGAGACCGAAGCTCCCGAAGAAGAGACTCCTGAAGAGGATGCTCCTCAGACCGGCTTTATCGCAGCAGCTCTCATGGTAGTTGCGATCGGATCCGGCGCTTACATCGTTTCCAGAAAGCACTGATTCATAAATAAGATCTTTATATAGATCGCAAAGCGAAGCCCCTGCGGAATACCGCGGGGGCTTTTTTTGCGCTTTTTTCTCGTTATTGCCGCTATAGGAGCACAAAAAATGTGCGATTCTTCTTTCATTTACGGAATACATGTGATATAATAAAATGGATATGCATTTATTTAACTACGGAAAAGAGGCATAAAAACGAAAATGTTTATAGATAATGTGACAATATACGTTAAGGCCGGCGACGGAGGAAACGGAGCTGTTTCCTTCCATCGTGAGAAGTTCGTCGCCAAGGGTGGTCCCGACGGCGGTGACGGCGGACGCGGCGGCAACGTGATCTTCAAGATCGACGAGGGAACGAACACACTTCTTTCCTTCAAGTACAGAAAGAAATTCATCGCCGAAAACGGCGAGGCAGGCAAGCCCGGCAAGCTTCACGGCAAATCCGGGGAGGATCTTATCATAATGGTACCCATGGGAACCGTTATCCGCAATGCGGATACGGGCTCCGTTATCCACGATATGTCCGACGGCGAGCCCTACGTTCTTTGCCGCGGCGGTAGAGGCGGCTGGGGCAACAGACACTTTGCCACCCCCACCCGTCAGATCCCCCGCTTTGCAAAGAGCGGCACCAAGGGCGAGGAGCGCAGCGTTACCCTTGAGCTAAAAATGATCGCAGACGTTGGTCTCATCGGTATGCCCAGCGTTGGCAAATCCTCCATTCTTGCGTCCATTTCCGCCGCAAGGCCCAAGATCGCAGAGTATCATTTCACCACCCTTTCCCCAAATCTCGGCGTCGTTTCCTACGGTGAGGGCGGATTCGTTGCGGCAGACATTCCCGGCCTTATCGAAGGCGCGGCAGACGGCGCAGGCCTCGGCCACGAGTTCCTCCGCCACATCGACAGATGCCGTATGCTCGTTCACGTGGTGGACATCGCCTCCGTTGAGGGACGCGATCCCATCGAGGATATTAAGACCATCAACGAGGAGCTTCGCCGCTACTCTCCCGAGCTTGCATCCCGCCCCCAGATGATAGCGGCAAACAAGTGCGATGCTCTCGACCGCGAGCTCGTTGACGTTGACGCTTTCGAAGCCTTCGTCCGCGAAAACGGATGGGACCTCATATACGTCTCCGCTGCCACCGGCGACAATATGAAGACCTTCGTGAACACAATCGGCGAAAAGCTGAAGGACCTTCCTCCCATCACCGTTTACGAGGCTGAGGAAGAGCTTATGCCCGAGGTCAAGGGCGTTGAAACCACTGTCCGCCGCGAGGGCGACACCTTCGTTGTGGAGGGCGAGTGGCTCTATAATCTGCTCGGACAGGTCAACCCCTACGACAGAGAATCTCTCGCATATTTCGGCAGAGTTCTGGCGAAATACGGCGTTATCGACCTGCTTGAGGAGCACGGATGTAAGAACGGAGACACCGTGTCCATTTACGACTTTGAATTTGACTTCGTTAAATAACCCATAAAAAGAGGAACGTATCATGAAAAAACTTATGCTTGGCAACGAAGCCGTTGCAAGAGGACTTTACGAGGCCGGAGTTCGTTTTATCTCCAGCTACCCCGGCACTCCCAGCACCGAGATCACGGAATATGCCGCCGGATATGAAGAAATGTACGCTGAATGGGCACCCAATGAAAAGGTAGCCCTTGAATCCGCAATGGGCGCTGCTATCGGCGGCGGCCGTGCGTTCTCTGCAATGAAGCACGTTGGTCTTAACGTTGCTGCAGACCCGCTCTTCGTTTCCTCCTACACCGGCATCAACGCAGGCCTCGTTATCGGCGTTGCCGATGACCCCGGCATGCACTCCTCCCAGAATGAGCAGGACAGCCGCCACTATGCAATGGCAGCGAAGCTTCCCATGGTTGAGCCCTCCGATTCTTCGGAATGTCTTGAGTTCACAAAGACCGCATATGAGCTTTCTGAAAGATTTGACATTCCCGTGATCCTCCGTACGTCCACCCGTATAGCTCACTCCCAGAGCGCGGTAACTCTTTCCGACCGCGTTGAAAAGGAAGTTCTCCCCTACGAAAAGGACGCCTCCAAGTACGTTATGATGCCTGCAAACGCAAAGGGCCGCCACACCGTTCTTGAGGGCAAGCTCGAAAGCCTCCGCGAATTCGCAGAGACCACCTCCCTCAACAGAGTTGAAAAGGGAGAGGGCAAGCTGGGCGTGATCGTTGCGGGCACCACCTACATATACGCAAAGGAAGCCTTCGGCAAGGACGCATCCTATCTTAAGCTGGGTCTTGTGAACCCCCTTCCCGAAAAGCTTATCCGCGATTTCGCCGCATCCGTTGAAAGAGTGGTCGTTATCGAGGAGCTCGATCCCATCATCGAGACCTACGTCAAGTCTCTCGGCATCGAGTGCGATGGAAAGAACATTCTCCCTCTCGAGGGCGAGTTCTCCTCCGAGCTTATCGCAGCGGCAGTTCTCGGAAAGAAGGCGGAATTCAAGGCTCTTGACGAGAAGATGCCTCCCCGTCCCCCCGTGCTTTGCCCCGGCTGCCCTCACAGAGGCGTGTTCTACACACTTAAAAAGCTGGGCGTTACCGTTTCCGGAGACATCGGATGCTACACTCTCGGCGCCGTTGCGCCTCTCGCAAGCGTTGACACCACCCTTTGCATGGGTGCCAGCATTTCCGGTCTCCACGGCAGAAACAAGGTAAGAGGCGATGAGGAAAACACCGTTGCCGTTATCGGCGACTCCACCTTCGTTCACTCCGGTATCACGGGACTTATCAACATCGTTTACAATAACGGCAACTCCACCGTTCTCATTCTCGACAATCACATCACCGGTATGACGGGACATCAGCAGAATCCCTGCACCGGCCTCACCCTCAAAAACGATCCCGCTCCCGCTCTGGATCTTGAAAAGCTCTGTGCGGCTGTGGGCGTGCCCGAGGATCACATCAAGGTGGTGGACCCCAATGAGCTTAAGACTCTTGAGGCTGTTATCAAGGCAGAGCTTAAGAGCGGCACTCCCTCCGTCGTTATATGCCGCCGTCCCTGCGCCCTTCTCAAGACGGTGAAGAAGCACAAGGCGTTCTTCATCGATGCGGACAAGTGCCGCGGCTGCAAGGCCTGCATGAAGATCGCATGTCCCGCCATCAGCTTCTCCGATAAGAAAGCGCACATTGACGCGTCTCTCTGCGTTGGCTGCGGTCTGTGCAGTCAGATGTGCCACTTCGACGCTATCGTGAACCCCGAGGCATAAGGGGAAAATATTAAATCGAAAATGGAGTTTACCATGAATAATACAAAAAGCATACTTATCACAGGTGTAGGAGGACAGGGAACCCTTCTGGCAGCAAGGATCATCGGCGCGGCGGCAACCGCATACGGCTATGAGGTCAAGGTATCCGAGGTGCACGGAATGTCTCAGCGCGGCGGCTCTGTTATCACCTACGTTAAATTCGGCGAGGAGGTCCATTCCCCCATCATCTGCCGCGGAGAGGCAGACGTTATCCTTTCCTTCGAGGCTCTTGAGGCCGGCAGATACCTTGCATATCTGAAAAACGGCGGCGTAGTCGTCACCTCCACCCAGAAGATCAACCCCATGCCCGTTGTTTCCGGAGCTATGGAATATCCCGAAAACGTCCTTGGCAAGATCGAGGCGCTGGGCGTGAAGGTCGTTGCAGCCGATGCACTTGCTGCAGCAGAGGAGCTTGGCAATACGAGAACCTCCAACGTTATCATGATCGGTCTTGCGGCGGCTTATCTCGGCCTTGACGAGGATAAGCTTTTCGAGGCTGTGAAGTCCTGCGTGCCCGCAAAGGCCCTCGACATCAATATTGCCGCATTCAATAAGGGACGCGAGCTTGCAAAGGCGGCCTCCGTATGAGCGCAGGCAAATTCGGTGAAATGATAGACCTTCTGGTGACCCAGAAGGAGTTTCTCCTCCGTCACGTGAAGGAGGGCGGCACCGTTGCCGATTTCACCATGGGCAACGGACACGACACGGCTTTCCTTTCCAAGGCCGTTGGCGAAAACGGAAGAGTTTACGCCTTCGACGTGCTCCCCGAGGCTCTTGAATCAACGAAAAGGACTCTCGCCTCCGAGGGATGCCCCGACAACGTGACACTTATTCTCGATTCCCATTCCAACGCGGCGGCGCATATAAACGGCAAGATCGACGCAGGCATGTTCAATCTGGGCTTTATGCCCGGCGGCGACCACTCAAAGCACACCATGCGCGAAACGACACTCCCCGCCGTCAAGGCGGCTATCGAGATGCTGGAGCACGGCGGCGCGCTTACGGTTGCGGTGTATCCCGGCCACGATGAGGGAGACCTTGAAGGCCTTGAGCTCCGCGAATATTATAAAACTCTCGACAGACGTAAGATCTGCTGCACGGAGATAAAGATCGTGAATTCTCCCACAGCGCCCTATTTTACGCTTATTGAAAAGAAATAATGAACGGTAACGGAAATCAGAAAAAAGGTCCTTCCGGCAGCGGTGCGCCCCGCAGCAACGGAGCGCCCAACAGCGGCGGCATGCCCCCGAGAAACGGCGGAATGACTCCCCGCGAAAGATATTTTGCCGCTCAGCGCGAAAACGAAGAGCGCGAAAGGCGGCAGGCGGCGGAGGCGGAGATGCGCGCGGCTGAGAATGCCAGAAGGGCAGAGCTGGCGCGTCAGAAGCGCATTTATGAAGAAAAAAAGCGCCGCGAGCGGGAGCGGGAGCTCCGTGAGCGCAAGCGGCAGGTGAAGGTATTCGGCGGCAGATTTTTGCTGTTTTTGCTGATGTTTGCCCTTATCTTCGGCATCGTGGCACTTGGAATATTCATATCCTTCAAATTCGGCGGCGGCACCGCCGAGGGCGGCGAGGAGGTGGGCTACACCTTCGTTTTCCTTGAAAATGCGGATGCCGACCCGAAAAACTCTCCCAAATGGGAGCAGAGCAAAACTGAATCCAATGAAAACGGCGTGAGATACGTTAATTTCACGAAGCTTGCCGAGCTTCTTGATATGACGGTGACGGGAAGCGCAGACGAAAGGCGCTTCATCACCGCCGACGGCGGCGAGGAGGTTTCCTTCACCGTTGGCTCACCCATAGCGGAGGTGAATTCCTTCTCATACCGTATGCACGGAGAAGCGAAGGAGCACTCCCGGGACAACGTTTATATCCCCCTTTCCTTCATCACGGACTGTATGACGGGCATTTCCGTCACCGACGGGGAGGACGGGGAGACCGTCAACCTTATGCTCACGGCGGAAAAGGTCACCTTTCTTATTAAGCCCATGGACACTGTGGGGCCCATCCCCGAAAACAGTGATATCGGCAGCGTGACGGAAACAGAGCCCGGCGACACCGACGAGGGTACAGACACAGATAAGAACACGGACCCCGAGGGCGGCGAGCCCGCCGACGGCATACCTGCCGTGGAATTCAAGTCGGACCTTTCTTCCTATGAAGAATATATGGACCCCGCGGACAGAGACGGGTATCTTATTCTCGTGAATAAGTGGAACACTCTCGGTGCCGACGATATCCCCGACGACCTGACGGGCGTTGTGAACACCCGCAACGACGGCAGAAACACGCAAAAGCTCCGTCTTTACGCGGCAAAGGCGCTGGAAGCCCTCTTCATCGAGCTTTACGCCTGCGGATACGACGACGTGGGACCGAGCGGCTATCCCGTTTCCGTTATGAGCGCATACAGAGCCTACACCTATCAGGAGCAGCTCTTCAATTCCTACGTTGACAGAGAAATGAAAAACGACCCCTCCCTCACCCGCGAAGAGGCGGAAAAGGAGGTTGAGAGCTTTTCCGCACGTCCCGGCACAAGCGAGCATCAGACGGGACTTTGCATCGATATGCATAATCTTTCCTCGGCGCAGAAGGCCTTTGCAAACGAGGAGGCATATGAGTGGCTCCGCGAAAACTGCTGGAAATTCGGCTTTATACTCCGCTTCCCAGATGGGAAAACGGGTGTAACGGGTATCACCTTCGAGCCCTGGCATTACCGCTACGTGGGCAGATACCACGCGTACCGCATCCACGAGCTCGATATGTGCCTCGAGGAATATCTCGAATATATCGGATAAAAAATCACCCGAAAGGGAAGCATTTGCTTCCTTTCGGGTGTCTTTATTTTATTCGGGCATCAGAACGTCGCCCTCGTATATCTGACCGACACAGTAGCTGTAAGCTCCCGTTACGGTGCCCGTGTGGGGGTCATACTCGCCTCTCGATTTAATTATCACCGCATCGCCCACGTGAACGTATCCCATAAGAACGAAGCGGCGGAAGCGGATATCGTCGGTGAGCACCCGGTATACAGTCCTGTCATCCTCATTTTCCGTAAGGATGCTGTTGTCAACGGTCACGTATCCGTCCCCGACCTCGGTGACGATGCCGTATACCGTAAGCTCGTAGGGAACCATCTCGCTCTTTTCGGAGTTTTTCTTCGCGTAGTCGATGATCTTTTTTGCGGCATCCTTGCCGATGAAGTAAACGTATCCGTAGTCGAAAACGTTTGTGGAGAAATATCCGTCCTCTGTGATATACATTGCACGTTTATAAACGCCGAGAGGTGAGGAGGTGGCGGTGAAGGACAGATTGGTCACGTCGGAGAGCGTCCAGAAATCATAGTCCTCGTAAAGGGGGGCGTCGGCGCATTCCGAAAGCACCTGCCATATATAGCCGTCGCCGTCAAGGGTGTAATAGTCCTTTACGGTGTAGCCCTCCATTTCGGAAAAATCTGAGAGCCTGAGAGTGTCCGCAAGACTGTAAAGCTCCATCAGCTGGCCGAAGGTGGCAGGCACGTCCTCATAATCTGCGCAGTAAACGTAGTATGCACCTTCCATTTCGACGGCTATGATGTGATCCTCCGAAATGCCCTTGATAGCACGCACGCGGAAGGTCTCGGTGCGGTATTTGCTCTCGGCATTGTCGTAGCCTTTGCCCTCGCCCTCGCCTATATCGTGGGAAAGCAGGCTCTCGTCAACGGCGGTGCCTCTCGTGAGGTAGCTTCTGCCGTTAAACTTGACCTCGGGGTATTTTTCAAACACGGTAAGGTACTCCCAGGGCCAGAAATACTCTATGTCGCTCTCACCCACGTAAATGTCGACGGGGCGCTTTATTCCTTCGTCGCTGCCCGAATTGGTGTCTATGTCGCCGGAGGCTCCGCTGTCGTGGGGATCGGTCCCGTCCTTGATATATGGAAGTGTGAGCGCTCCTGCGGTGACTATTATGGCGAAGCACGCCGCAAGCGATGCCCACTTGATCCACGGATGGCGCCTGCTTTTGCCTTCGTGCGCAGCCTCGCTTATCAGGTCGTCGTCAATGTGACCGACAGCGTTTATGATCTTGTTTTCTTTCATAGCTTTGCTGCTCCTTTCATAAAAATGTGCGGATTCAATTCTCGAGGATACCCTTCTCCCGAAGGTAGTCGGAAAGCTTTTTCCGCGTGTGAAAAAGCATGCTTTTTACCTTGCTTTCGGTGAATGAATACCGCTTTGAGATATCTTTTACGGAATCAAAGAAAAAGTATTTTCGTATGAAAACTTCGCGGACGTCACGTGGCTGACCGCGCAGAAAATCGCTTATGAGCTTGCCAAGCTCCGCCTCCGTGACGGTGGCGGACACGTCGCCCTCGGAAAGCACGTCACCAAGCTCGTCAATGGAAAGGGAAACGCCGCTCCGCTTTTCTCTCATTCTGTGCTCAAGCCGCTTCAGCGAAAGATTCCGCGCGATCTTCGAGATAAACGCCGTGAGGTTTTCGGGGCGCGCGGGAGGAATGGCACCCCACATGGCTGTGTAGGTGTCGTTTACACATTCCTCAGCATCCTCGCGGCTGCCGAGAACGTTATAGGCGATACGGTAGCAAAGATCGCCGTATTTTCGTTGGGTCTCCCCGATGGCATCCTCGTCCTTGGCAAAATATAGCTCGATGATGCTTTTGTCGTCCATATCCGTCTCCTTTCCCGTCACGTGTAAAAGCGCTTTCACTTATTAAGTACGTTTTTGGGGGCGCAGGTTGCAAAGCTTTTACAGTTTTATTATAGCATAAATGAGCGGGATATTGCGCCTTGATTCAGATACTGTTATAATGTAAATACCATAATGTTAATATAGAGGAGACGCGTGTGAAAATAGAGATCAAAGAAAACGGGATGTGGTATCACGGCTCGGATAAAGTGTTCACCGAACTGCGAACGAACAGCACTATCACCCAGTGGCGGGAGCTTGCGGAGGCATTTTCCCATCAGCCCACCGGCCTCGGATATGACGACGACGGCGTGATAAAGCACAATGGTACCGCCAAAGGGTATCTTTACGTTATTGACGAGGATATCACCGTGGGCGAGGACGTGTATCAGCATCCGAGAACGACCATGGATGAAAACGCGGAATTTCTCACCAAAAGACCCCTGAAGGTCAGATTGATCGCAGAGCTTTGA
>JAZMZX010000067.1:0-3251 GCA_045586225.1 Eubacteriales bacterium | reverse complement strand
GGATTACGTTATCTGTACCACTCTTCGCAAGAATTCCACAGCCGCCTCAAATTGTGTGGGCTGCGGAAAATGCGAAAAGCATTGCCCACAGGGGATCGAAATAAGAAAACAGCTTAATAACGCAAAAAAGGAGCTTGAAACTCCCATTTACCGCGCAGTTCGCAAGATCGTCGGAGCCTTCGCAAAATTTTAATAAAAAAGGAACGCATCGCGCGTTCCTTTTTCTGTTTAGCTTTATTGTGCTAATACATGTGAAAAATCAGGTCTCAAATGAGTCCGGTTGTGTAGGATAGTGTTATTTCACCATTACCGGTGCATATCTGACTAAATAAGTGTGTTATAAAGCAGGATCAATTCGTAACCGACCGTTACGAAAATGATTCGTTTCGTAAAAAATGCTTGTATTGACTTTATATTCGTTCGATATCCTTGAAACTGAAATGTTTTGATATTATACTAAAAGCAATAAAGGCAAAAATTCTGTTTCACGATTACGTAGGAACAACTCCGATAAATTATATTAATTCGGTCAGACTGAGAGCCGCTTACAGACTGCTTGAAAAGGGATGTAACGTTACGGAAACGGCTATGGCTGTCGGAATACAAAACGTTAGCTATTTTATTAAGCTTTTCAAGTCTGCAACCGGAGATACTCCACGTTCATGATTGAAAGAAAGAAGGATAAAGGAATGAAGTCTCATTACACATTCAACATTGACAGCTGTTCTTTGAACGTTACCCTTTACGGTGCCGACGTAGTCCGCGTGACATACGGAAGCGGCGACTCTTGCCTTGGCAAAAGCTTAGTCGTCACAGCGCCCTGTCCTGAGGATAACTCCTTCGGAAGTCAGTATGAAACTGAACATGAGTACGTTATCGAAACGGCAGCCCTTCGCATCCGTATTGCTAAAAGATCTCTTGACATCAGTTATGAAACCGTCGATGGGAAGTCTCTTTCGAAGGAACACAGCCGCAACATAACTCCTTATGATATTTACCGCGAAAAGGGCGGCTCCGTTTACGAACGTCATACGGTAGACGGCATCCGTACAACGAGAACGGGCGGCGAGAGGGAACTCGTCCGCACGTCAAATCACGGAAGATCTACGTTTGATCTCACAGAGGACGAAAGCCTTTTCGGACTCGGCAGCCACGAAGAGGGCTTCCCCTCGATAAAAGGTCACTATATTCCCCTTTATCAGGAGAATATGCGCATTGCCGTGCCGTATTTCGTCTCCTCCAAGGGATACGCATACCTTTTTGACTGCACGTCACTTATGACCTTTGACGCCACAGACGAAAGACACGCGCACGTGTATTTCGATTCTGTTGACGCCATTGACTACTATTTCATTTACGGCGGCAGCTACGACGGCGCTTGCCGCAGATATCGCGCATTAACGGGTGAGACGCCTATGCTGCCTCGCTGGGCTTGCGGATATATCCAGTCTAAGGAACGATACGTGGATGCCAATGATCTCGTTTCCGTTGTAGAGAAGTACCGTCGGGAGAATATCCCGCTCGACGCCATAATCCAGGACTGGTTCTATTGGGATACCGGACTTTGGGGCAATAAGCACTTCGATGCTGAAAGATATCCCGACCCCAAAGCCATGGCAGACCGTATACATAAGCACAACACACGCCTTATGATATCCATCTGGCCCAATATGAGCGGCGATTCCTGCGACAGACGTGAGTTTATGGAGGCAGGGAAACTTCTTTCGGACGGCTCCGTATACGACGCATTTGACCCCGAAGCACGTGAGATGTACTGGAATCAGGCAAACGAAGGCCTGTTCAAATACGGCATCGACGGCTGGTGGTGCGATTCCTCCGAGCCCTATGATGCAACCTGGCATGGCAAGGAGCGCCCCGTTCTTTCCGAAAGAATGAAGCTTTCCGTGGGCGAATTCAAAAAGTATATCGACGATAGCCTTATAAACGCTTATTCCCTTGAGCATTCACGCGGAATGTATGAAAATCAGAGAAAGCATTCCGAAAAGCGAATGATAAATCTCACACGCTCAGGCTTTTCAGGTCAGCACAGATACGGCACCATCTCCTGGTCCGGCGACATCAGCGCAACTTGGGAGTCTCTGGCACGTCAGGTCCATATCGCGCAGAATTTCATTGCCTGCGGCGAAGCATACTGGAACGCCGACATCGGCGGATTCTTCGTGCGCGGTGGCAGGGAATGGTTCCGCGACGGCGATTATCGCGGCGGTATTGACGACTATGGCTTCCGCGAGCTTTACACCCGCTGGATACAGTTTGCGTGCTTCACGCCCTTCTTCCGTTCACACGGCACCGATACTCCGAGAGAGGTATACAGATTCGGCGAACGCGGCGAAATGTTCCGTGATGCCGTTGAAGACGCGATCAAGCTCAGATATGAGCTTTTGCCCTACTTCTATTCCGTGAATGCCGCCGTTACCTTCGACGGCACGATGCCTATAGCTCCTTTGGCGCTTCGCTATCCCGATGACAGGGAAGCGCACCGCGCCACGGATGAGTATATGTACGGAAACGAGTTCCTCGTTTGCCCCGTGACACGCCCCATGTATTACGGCCCCGAGTCAACGCCCGTTGAAAACGCCGACAGAAGCCGTTGGGTATATCTGCCCCGCGGCGGCTGGTACGACTACCGTACTGAGAAATATTACGAAGGCGGCAGCTACTATAAGATCGAATGCGACATAAAGAGCATACCGGTCTTTGTCCGCGCAGGCTCCGTTGTTCCCACGGCTGCTCCCGTTGAATACAGCGATCAGCTGAAGGACGCTGTATACGAGATGCGCGTCTACACCGGCGCAGACGGCGAGTTCACTCTCTATGACGACGAGGGCGACGGCTACGGCTACGAAAAGGGCGAATATACCGCCATTAAGGTCAAGTATAACGATAAGCGCGGCGAGATCACTGAAAAATGCTCCGCAAACGATCTCTACCGCCATAAGCTGATCTATAGAAAGATTACGAAAAAATAAAAAACAACGAATGGAGATAATAATGAAAAACAGAAACAAATACTCTGTGATTTCGTTATTGTTGGCTTTGTTGATGCTTTTGACGTCGACTCTTATCTCCTGCGGAGATGCACCGGACGATAAAGCACCCGAAAACAGCGGAACCGGCAATACTGCCGCTGACACTGCTGACAATACGATAGACGAAGTTCCCGATATGAATCTTGACGGAATGGAATTCAATCTGCTCATCTTCACACAGGGCTTCGCAGACATGACTCA
>JAZMZX010000066.1:0-29109 GCA_045586225.1 Eubacteriales bacterium | reverse complement strand
TGTTTTTTCAAAAAACTTTTCGAAAAACCGATAATTTTGAGCGATTTTTAGTGATATATATTATAGAGATACAAGTCAGGATACTTTTTTCGAGGTGACGCTATGAAAACCAAACTAAATATAGTGTCCTATTACCTGCTCCTCCGCAAAAGATAGCGTATAGGCGCAACACTCGCCTATGCGCTCCCCGGACCGTGAAAAAATAAAACTAATTTAATTATTGATGTTTATTATAACGAGATATACTATGAAAATTTATGCTTTGACACTTGCTATGCTTTTGATCCTGCTGTTCGTTTCCTGCGCATCGTCAGGTGCGCCGAATGATACTGCTGAATCGATCCCTCTGGCAGAAACGATAGATTCCATTGTCGGGCCCGTGGGCGATGACAGCGCCGAATGCTATCAGATACCATTGCCTGACGAAGGATCATCCGATACCTCCGCGTGCGACTATTCGAAATTTAAGGTTAAAAGATCCGGCGGCGAGACGTTTAAGGTTGATGACGATGAGTCGCTTATTTATGCGATCAACAAGGTCATAAAGCAGGGAGCAAGCTATTTCGACAAAATCGAAATATCCGTCTACTTCAAAACGCAAGGGCACGGAGAATTGCTGGATGCTTTGGAATATACAGAAATAGCGCCGATATATTATAGCGATGATGCAATCAACGGCCGCGACTTTATGCTGTATATCGAATACGAAAAGATCGATATCGAGGCACTGAAAGCGCTTACACTTGAAGATGAAGTTGTGTTGATTGAAATTGGATGTAAGTCGTTAGATTTGCCGTCCTGAGGTGAAATCAGGGAAGGCTTAACTTTATTAACGATCTACTAAACAATAACACTATGCTAAGTGGGTATACAATAATTACAGCAAAAAAAAGAGATGGAGGTTGAATGATGAAATTGCTATCCTGTCATCATTAATAAGGAGGTATTATGAAAAGACTACTCACACTCGCCGTCGTCGCGTTGATGCTCGCACTCACCCTCGTCTTCCCCGTGTCAGCAGCAGAATCAGTATCTACCGAAGTCGAATTGGAGTTAAAGTCGCGTACCGAAGAAGCTTTTGAATTTCTTCTTGATTTTTATATTTCCGCTTCGCTTGATTACGATAATCAAATAAACATTTTTGATTATGTGCCTTCCACTGAATATCCTAGCCAATATGGTGTAAAAGATCACAGTACTTATTGCAAACGTAATGATTTATATGCTGATTGGAATGAATATGAAAATAAAGCCTTATGCTTATTTACGGAATCAACCGCTTCTGATTTTATAAAATATTCAGGTGCATATAATCTCGAAGGGTCAACTTATTGTACTGTAGTATTGAATATGAGCCAGTCTACTGAATATTATCTTAACTGGAGTGGTTCTGATATCAATACGGTTAATTATGATGAAAGTTTTAAGGTGGTGTCTTCAAGTGATAATGAAGTAGTTGTGGAATTTAAGCTCTACAATGAATTTCCGAAGAGAAATGAAAATCATATCGAAACACACAATTTTACGTTTACAAACACAACAGATGGTTGGCGTATTTCGGATGGCACTTTGCTTGATGTCTTTTTTGTTCAGGGGATGTTGAACGCGCCTTCGTTCGCCCCCCAAACCGGTTTCGCCACCGCTATTTACGCCGCTGTTGCCGTCGTCTCCGCCGCAGCGGTCGTTGCCGTGGGGAAGAAGTGGAGGTAACACCATTGATCCTCACGCATTTTATCCCCAAGGATTATTCATATATGTTTCATAGTGAAATATTCTAAAATCAGGAGGGAAGACTGATGAAGAAAATGCTTTTACGCATAGTTATCTTGAGTTTAATAATAATATTGAATATCAATTTTGTGTGTGCCTATGAAGGCGGTGGAATTCCATTAAGTCCCGAAGATCATGGTGAATTTCTTCCGCGAATTACTAAACTTCTTGAAATCTGCTTTAATGATTACGACAGATTTAACGACAGATATTCCCCAAATTCAATACAAACAGCCGAAATGATTTTAAGAAACATCTTTACTGTACACGATAAATATCTCGCAAAAAAAACGGCTTATATCGGTGAGATCAAAAATGAATTCATTGAAAATGAGTACACAGAGGGTGCGTTGAAAGTAAAGTTGACAGAAGAAATAGCAACGATTCCCGGTGTTCCGGACACTTATGTTTCTATCAAAAGACGCTATGTTTTCAAAGAAGGACGGTATCAACTTAGCGCTGTTGACATTGTAGTTGATATTGGTGAGGAAGGCGTATATTTCAATGATGAAGATACCGAACTGAACATTGCAACTCTGCGCTATCAAGCTTTCAATACTGAAAATATACTCTGTGGACACGTAGAATATTATATCGGAGAACCACGTGAATATCCGAATGCGAGTAACCCTGCTGTGTACAAAGGTGAGTATTTTACTAAAAAGATGTCATTTGATGATGGCACTTTGAAATACGTTGTCGATATAGATCCTAATACATATTATAACTATCCCGATAAATGGAATGGTGCGATACGGTACCTTACAGAGCTTGATTACGGTGCTGTCGATGCAAGCAAATCTATGACGGGAGAAAACATTGAAGAAAATGATCGATATAACTATCAGATCAAGCATGTTCGACGTGAAATAAAGCTTGCTTACCCGGAAGTTGAATATCCTATTTCCGCTCCCCAAACCGGCTTTGCCACCGCCATTTACGCCGCTGTCGCCGTCGTCTCCGCCGCAGCAGTCGTTGCCGTGGGGAAGAAGTGGAGGTAAGGATATTAAGGAATATCAACAACTCAGAAAGGAGCCGATTATGAAAAAAATACTCACACTCGCGGTTGTCGCATTGATGCTCGCACTCACCCTCGTCTTGCCTGTGTCAGCGGCGTTGGATAGGTATATGGGATCACAGCCTGCCGCGGATTTTGCAAAAATAATACATGATTACGGTGTAATAACGAATGATCCACGTGACCTTATTGTGGCTCTTTTTGGCATAGAAAAAAGTGAAATAAAGACGGTAGAGGAGCCGTTTGATGCTGAAAACGTTATGTATGGAGAATGGATTCAGATTTGGTCGGAGAAAGAGACGGCAGAAGACGCGGCCAAATACTATAATGACCAAAATGAATTTTTGACCGTGTATTATTTTGATTTCAACGATGATAATGCAGACGCTCATTCTGCTGATATCAGACTGTATGTGCAGCAGTGGGTAGATAATTATCCAAATGCCGATCACCCGTATGAAAATCACGATTATTATACTTGTGCCATGACCCTTCACGCAAACAAATTGGCTCTCACAGAAATGGATGAAGCAATGAGGCAATATGTTTTGTCCATAGACACTCCCAAAAAGGTATTTGGTATAAGCGGGCAGGAGGTGCCGAACGAGTATTATAATATTGAGGCATATCAATCATCTGCATTGAAAGTCAATGGGTCTTATGATACCGAGTATTTTAATCCTGTATCAAAGACTTGGCGAATAGGTAATGTGGAAGATTCGTTCGCAAATGATTGCACTTATTTTGTTTCACCGTATAAAGTGAAAATATTAAGAGCATTCAATGAAATATTCTCGGAGTATGGAACGGATCCCACATACGGATATAAATTGAACGGAGATTCATCACGATATGAATTAACTGTCAATTACTCAGCTTCGGGAGGAGTCGAAGAAGGAGATTATCTCGATTATACGGTTGATAATATCGAAATCGAAGTTGGTGTTTCTTGCTTGGACCTCGATGCTATTTCCTCCCCACAAACCGGCTTTGCCACCGTCGCATACGCCGCTGTTGCCGTCGTCTCCGCCGCAGCTGTGGTAGCCGTGGGGAAGAAGAGAAGATAAAAGCAAAACTAACAAAAAAACACGAACGTGCCTTTTCGGCGCGTTCGTGTTTTTGTCTTTGCGGAAGAAAAAAGAAAAAATCCCCCCTTCATAAAAGTTTTAAGGGGAGGGCGAGGTGTGCTTTTTCTAAAAAGCACCCCTCGATGTTCACGCTTGAATCAAAAATCCATCATCCTGTAGTATGCTTCCTTCGGCTCGCCGTCGTCGGTGAAAAGAAGCGCGGAGTCGCGGCGGTTCTTCACGGGGAAGCCGTTCAGCCACGAGGTGCTGTCGGTAACGCCCCAAAGGGTCACGCTTTCGATAACGTCGTGATACTCGCGTAATATTTTGAAGATGTCGCCGTAATACTTTGCGTGTGCCTCGATCTTTTCGGGAGTTTCCCAAACAGTTCCCGGAGGCTCATCCCAGATGTGCATGGAAACGTCCAGCTCCGTTACGTGGATCTTGCATCCCGTTGCGGCGTAAAGCTCGATGGTCTCCTTAATGGTATCAAGAGAGGGATTGCCGGTGCGCCAATGAGACTGCATTCCGATAACGTCCACCAGCTTTTCATCGCGGTTGATGCTCTTGATCACGTTCAGTATGTGACCGCGCTTGACGGGCACGGATTCATTGTAATCGTTGTAAACCAGCTCGCAGCCCTCGGGCAAAAGTCCCTTTGCAAGGGCGAAAACGTCGTGGAGATAGTCCTCGCCGAGGATGGGCAGGTAGGGGGTGCGCTGACGGAGAGGGCCGCCCTCCTTGCCGTCGTTGACGGCTTCGTTCACAACGTCCCATGCGTAAACAAGGTCTGCGTAGCGGCTGCTGACGGTGGTTATATGCTCGGTGAGGGTCGCCTTCAGGCTTTCAGCCGTTGCGCCCTCGAAAAACCAGGGCGGCGTTTGTCCGTGCCACACGAAGGTGTGTCCGCGCATGGGGATGGAATTCTTTCTGGCAAAATCGGCCACGGCGTCTGCGGGGGCAAAATTGTAGGTACCGCGCTCCGGATGGATAACGGCAGGCTTCATCTCATTTTCGCAGGTGAGAGTGCAAAAATGCTTCTTGATAAGCTCGCCGTAGCGGGAAACGGACCTGGGATTCACAGCCGCGCCAACGCGGAAAAGACCCTTATATTTTTCGGCAATCGAAACGATCTCGCTCATGGTTATAGCTCCTTTACGTGTATTCTGATTTTAGTATAGAATAAAACCCCGGGGATTTCCTGTCACCCCGTGGCACGAATCGGACAATATTGTGTTTTTTCTCGATTTTTGTCGTAAATGTTACATCAAATATTAATAATGTGAAAATTCAATTTCCGCCCCCTCGGAAAATCTTGACAATACCCCGCCTCTTTAGTATCATTGTATTACATTAATAATACAGTAAAGAGGGGATAACCTTGTTACAGTTAAAGAATATAACGAAAGATTACGGCGTCGGCGATTCCACCGTACGGGCGCTCAACGGAGTCAGCATTGAGTTCCGCAAGAGCGAGTTTGTGGCCATTCTCGGCCATTCCGGCTGCGGAAAAACGACGATGCTCAATATCATCGGCGGTCTTGACAGATACACCTCGGGCGATCTTATCATAAACGGTAAGCACACCTACGATTTCGACGATTCCGATTGGGATACGTACAGAAACCACTCTGTGGGCTTCGTGTTCCAGACGTATAATCTGATCCCGCATCAGACGGTGCTTTCAAACGTTGAGCTTGCCCTCACGCTTTCCGGCGTTTCCAAGTCGGAGCGCCGCCGCCGCGCGGCTGAGGCTCTCGAAAAGGTGGGACTTGCCGACCAGCTTAATAAAAAACCGAACCAGATGTCGGGCGGTCAGATGCAGAGAGTTGCCATCGCCCGCGCCCTTGTGAACGATCCCGATATCCTTCTTGCAGACGAGCCCACGGGCGCTCTCGACTCCGAGACGAGCGTGCAGATCATGGAGATACTAAAGGAGATCGCAAAGGACAGGCTCATCGTTATGGTCACCCATAACCCGGAGCTTGCGGAGACGTATGCCACACGTATCGTGCGTCTGAAGGACGGCGAGATCACGGACGATTCCGATCCCTATGCTTCCGGTGAAAAGGCTGAGGCTGCTCCCAAGGTGAAGCGCAAGAAGAAGGAAAAGTACGATAAGCACACCTCCATGAGCTTCTGGACGGCGCTTTCTCTTTCCAAGAACAATTTGATGACGAAGAAAACGCGCACGCTGCTCACTTCGTTTGCCGGCTCCATCGGCATCATCGGAATTGCGCTGATACTTGCCCTTTCAAACGGTATCCAGACCTATATCAATCAGGTGCAGGAGGACACGCTTTCCTCCTACCCCATCACCCTTGAGGCTGAGTCCATCGATATAAGCAATCTCTTCCAGAATGCAGAAAGCAGCGATGACGACAGCAGTCCCATCAAGACCGATGAGGAGCTGGGCGACTACGTATATACCAACACGGCTATGTACGACCTTATGAACTCCCTCAATTCCATTGAAACAACGAAAAACAATCTTTCCGCCTTCCGCGATTATATCACCAAGGAAACAGACGGAAAAACGCCGCTTTCCGATCACGCAAGCTCCATTCTGTATAGCTACAGCGTGCCCATGAACATCTACGTTGAGGATAAAAACGGCAAGATCGTTAAGGCGGACGCCCTTTCCATGATGCAGAACATGATGTCGAGCCTTACTGACGGCGGCTCCGATTCCGCCCTCGGCGGTATGTTCAACACGCAGACCATGTCTATGTATTCGGGACTGACGGTATGGCAGGAGATGCTGCCTCCCTACGGCAAGGATGCAAAGGAGGGTGCTCTCGTTTCCGAGCTTCTCACCACCCAGTACGACGTTATATACGGCGATTGGCCGAAGGCTTATAACGAGGTGGTGCTCATCGTCAGCATGAATAACGAAATAAACGACCTTGTGCTTTATTCTCTCGGTCTGCTCACGGCTGAGGAAATGTCTGAGACCTTCCTGGCTCTCGACAAGGGAGAAATGATAGAGCAAAAGAACGGACCCTGGACCTTCGAGGAGATCTGCGGACGTACCATGAAGCTTGCTCTTTCCGCAGACAACTTCAAAAAGGACAGTGTCACCGGCACCTACGTTGACCTGACGGCAACGGATCTCGGTGTTTCCACCATTTATTCCGCAGGTCTTGATATCAAGATCTCCGGCATCGTCAGAGCCAACCCCGATGCCCTCTCCACCGCAATGACGACGGGTATCGGCTACACCACCGCACTCACCGAGCATCTCATTGACGAGACCGCAAAGCGCGACATCGTGAAGGAGCAGCTTGCAAATCCCGACGTTGACGTTATCACAGGTCTTCCTTTCCCCGATGAGGACGCACCCGAGCCCACCGAAGAGGAGATACGCGCCATCGTTGACGATTATCTCAAGGCTGCATCTCTTGGAGAAAAGGCCGATATATACACGGCTCTCATGTCCGTGCCCTCCGAGGAATACATCACCATGATGCTGGATAACGCTATGGCCGGTATGGACCGCGCCACCATCGAGGAAATGGTGAAGACTCAGTATCCCGAATATGAGTCTATGCTTGCCGATATCCCCGATGAAACGCTCTTCGGCTACGTGAGAGAGATGATGAAGGAGCAGCTGAAGGCGGAATACGCCGCTCAGGTTGAGGCTTCCCTCGGTATGATGACGGCAGAGCAGCTTGCCGGTATGCTTGATGCTCTCCCCCTCACCGCCGAAAACTACAAGCTCATCTACGATGAGCACGTTCCCTCCGGTGTGTCCGAATCCACCTACGAGGAAAACGTTGAAACCCTGGGCATCGTTGATAAATCCTCCCCCTCCTCCATCTATATCTACGCATCCACCTTCGCCGACAAGGATGAGATCTCCAACGTGATCTCCACCTACAACGAAGGCGTGAAGGAAGAGGATCAGATCACCTATACCGACTACGTGGCGCTTCTGATGTCCTCCATCACAACGATACTGAACGCCATCACCTACGTGCTCATCGCATTCGTTGCCATCTCCCTTGTGGTATCCTCCATAATGATCGGTATCATCACCTATATCTCCGTTCTTGAGAGAACGAAGGAGATCGGTATCCTCCGCTCTATCGGCGCATCCAAGCGCGATATCAGCCGCGTGTTCAATGCGGAAACACTTATCGTGGGCTTCGCCTCCGGTGCCATCGGCATCGGCAGCACGCTCCTGCTGTGCTTCCCCATCAACTGGATCGTTCAGTCGCTGACGGATATAAACAATCTCCGTGCGATCCTGCCCTGGCAGGGTGGCGTTGCTCTCGTGCTCATCTCCATGGTGCTCACGCTGACGGCAGGCCTTATCCCCGCAAAGCTTGCGGCGAAGAAGGACCCCGTTATCGCACTCAGAACAGAATAAAAAAGCAAAAAAGCATCCCCGCTTCGGCGGGGATGCTTTTTATTCAGTCGAAAATGTAGCTGTAATAGTCCTTTTCAAGGATGCGGTATGCGTACTTGCGCTTTGTGGCAACGATGGAGTACATCTGCTTCACATACGCATCGATGGCGTCCTCGTCGACGGTGACACCCTCAGCAGGGGTGAATTTCTTCGTTTCGTTGTTGTATTCGCCGTACTTGTTGATGAAGTTCCACTCGGGATAGCCGCTGTCGCAGTTGAGGATAACGAGGGGATCCGTGGTGGAGTTCACGTCGGTGCCCATAAGGAGACGGGAATCGTAGTCAACGCCGAAAAGATTCAGGGTGGTGGGGATAAGGTCGATGGAGGAGCAGGGCTTCGTGATGCGCACGGGCTCTTCCATGGAGGCGCACCAGATAACGGCTCCGTTGCGGAAAAGATCGAAGTTTCCGTGGATGTTATCGATGGGGAGGTCGTAGAGCTCGGCAAGGTCCTCGTCTGCAAGGGCATAGGGATAATGGTCGGTGCTCATAACGAAAACGGTGTTTTCAAGCTGACCTGCCTCCTCGAGGCGCTCTATCATATAGGTGAGCATATCCTCCACCTCAAGCTGGCAGGCAATGTACGCCTTCACGTTGTCGCTGCAGTCGAGATGGGCAACTCTGTCGCGGTGGCGCTTTGCCATGGCGTTGCCGACAAAGGTGTAGTTTGCGTGGCCGCTGACGGTCATATAGTATGCGTGGAAGGGAGCCTTATCGATGTAGAGGTCGATGGTGGCTTCCGCCATTTCGCGGTCGGAGCGGGGCCAGTATTCGTCGATATCAAGCTTCGTGCCGTCAGAGAGCTTGTTGCCGATGGCGAGATAGTTTCTGTATCCGAAGTTGGGATGGGACTTGTCGCGTCCGTAGTAGGTGTAGGTATGGTTGTGGAATGCGTAAACGCTGTAATCCAGGGAGTTGAATACGTTTCCGAGGGTGTAGGGCCAGGTGTTGGAGGCGCTCTTTTCAAGGCACTTTGCGGAATTGTAGAAAAGACCCGTCATAGACGCGTATTCGCCCGTTGCGGTGCTTCCGCCCCAAAGTGACGTGTAGAAGTTTTCAAGCACGAAGCCTTCGTTCATCATCATATAAAGGGTGGGAGTCAGCTCAGGGGAAACGCACTTGTAGGAGAAGCCCTCAAGGGTCATATAAATAAGGTTCTTTCCCTCGAAGTATCCGGTGTATTCATTCTTCTTTGTGGGGGTCACAGAGGAGAAATACTCGTGCATCTCGCGGATGGTGTCGTTTTTCTCGTTATCGATAAGGGATTCGAAATCGATGTCGAGAACGTTGTCGCCGTACACCTTGGGGGGCTCGGTCTCGGGCGGGTCATCGCCGCTGTTACCCGTGTCCTCGCCTGCGTTTGTGTCGCTGCTGCCGTCAGGGTCGCGTGTGTCCTCGGGGGGGGCTTCCGTTTCGAAGGGATTCAGATCGCTGTCGATGTCCACAACGTCGGAATCGGAGCCCTCAACGTCGGGCTGACCTACGAGGGTGTACTTGATATCGAGCCTCGTCATGGTCATGATGCCGAAATAGTCAACGGACTTTGCCGCGGAGAAGGTCTTCTTATAATAGGTGGTGGCATCCTCGCTGAGCGCGATGCCTGCCGTTGCCGTCAGGTGGCAAAGAAGGGCGATGATGAGGAGCAGAGCCTTCACGCGAAGGGGAGTGCCCAGGGCGGGAGCCTTCTTCTGACCGTATATGGCGTAGAGCACCAGCGGCACCAGAAGCAGAAGTACGGGGAACCAGAGGCGAAGGATACAGGCGAGAGCCTCGCGCCAGAAGTCGGTCACGTCGGCGGCAAAGCCGATGGTGGACCACTTGAAGTAGTCGCGGAACTGACCGAAGTAGACGAGCTGCACCTCGAAAAGTATCGTTATGAAAGCGGTGAAGCCGAAAACTATATACTTGTTTATCCTGTTGACGAGAAGCGTTGAGAAAAATGTCAGAAGGCATCCGAGGGAAACGGAAAACATGAGTATATAGAAAAGTGCGCCGCCTCCCACGCTGTTCTTTGCAAGAACACGGACGGATGCGTGGAGTACAAGCTCAAGATAGATGAGCATGGCGGGGAAGTACAAAAGGAAAGCGCGGTTCCGGCGCAGAAGCTTCGGAGGCTTGCTTTTTTGTGAAGGACGGCGGGCAGGAGGTGCCGGGCGCCGCCTTTGCGGAGACGATGTGTAGTTCATATATAATACCTGTCAGATGCGGAAATAAGCCGTTTTTTTCAGTATATCACCTGAAGCGACAATATTCCTTATATAATTTGTAAATTTAATCGATTCCAACGGCGAGAGGCGCCAAAAGTTTCGGCGACGTTGAAAGGGTGTCAACGTTCATATAAAGGAGCACGCGGCTGTATTCGCCCAGCTCATCGGCAATTCCCTGACGCAAAAAGCGGGGGTCGATAAGCTCAACGTCGAAGTGGAGGGCAAGGAAGGGAACGAGAGCATTTGCGAAGCTGTCGTTGAGTATCAGTATCTTCTCTCTTTCGCCGCCTCCGTTTTTCGTCACGGAAACACGGGAGTTGATGCCCGAAAGGAAGAGGGCGTATTTATCCTTTTCAGCCAGGCGCTTCATATCGTAAAAGCCCTCGAGGGTGGCGCCGTTTTTGATGGAAACGGTGTAGTCGCCGTCGCCCTCGTAGCGGTATAGCTCGATCTTGTCGGGGTCAACGCCGAAGGTGGAGGAGGCAGACCAGGTGGTGCCGTAGAACTCCTCCGTTACCGTGGAAACGGTGAAGTGATCCTTGCCGTAGGGCTCAAAGCCCCACTCCTTTGCCAGCGCGAGATACACAAGGTAAGCGCCGTGCTCTGTCAGATGGTGGTCGGTCTTATAGTAAAGGTATTCGCCGTCTCTGCCCTTGAGCGCGGAATAAAGGTCAAGGGCGGAAAGGGAGCTTTCATCGATGGCTTCCTTTATAAAGGAGAAGGTGCGGTCTCCCGTGTCCGTAAGGGAGCGGGGGAGCATAAAGGAAAGGGCGTCTATCTTGCGGGGCGCAATGGCGACGGTGATGGGGGTGTCAACGGCGGCGTCGAGCCTGCCGAGATTTGCAAGGTTGCCCGCGACCGCATCCTTATCAAGGGGCAGGCGGTCGATGAGATAGCCGTCGTCGGTATAAATGATGCCGTTATTCTCGCCCTTGCCCAGCAAAAGCTCTGTTGTGCCCTTGAGGCTGACGAAAAAGTCGCGCAGAGGGAACTGATCCGAGAACCATTCCTTAACGTCGGCGGTGAATTCTCCGGACCTGAGGCTTTCCCAGGAAAATTCGGGAGCACCCGCGAGAACGCGGTTTTCATTTTCGGAGTGCTCACGGTCGGGGATAATGAAAAAAGCGGCGGAGAATCCGAAAATGAAGCACATGAAGAGCGCCAGCATCACAACGGACGACGGGCGTGCCATAATAGTTTTCATAGAGTATAGGTTACCTTTTCAGAATCTGAAATAAAGGAAGGGATGGTAAGAGGACGAAACGAGATAAGCGGTGGAGAGCACCAGCCCGGCGAATGCAATAACGTCGCCAACGGCTCGGTATGCCTCTTTTTTTGCGGTGAAGGCGGTGAAAAGCTTTTTGGGAAGGGGCGTGGACGCAACGGCAAGGATAAGAGTGAAGGGGAGCATACGGACCACGTCGTAAAGGTCGGTACCGCCGTAAAGTCCGTTTGCGCCTGCCATAGCGGAAAGATAGCCGATAACGCCCGGCATCTCGTCAAATGAGAAGAGCACCCAGCCTATCATAACGAGGATCATGGTGAAGAGATTGCGCAGAGGAGAGGGAATCTTCGAGAGCTTTTCTTCTCCAATGGTCTTTTCGAGAGCAAGGAGCACGAAGTAGAAGGCACCCCATAAAACGAAGTTCCATGAGTCTCCGTGCCAAAGCCCCGTAAGCAGCCACACAACGAGAAGATTGCGGTACTGCTTCAGCTTGCCGCGGCGATTGCCTCCCAGCGGGATGTAAACGTATTCCCGGAACCAGGTGGAAAGGGAGATGTGCCAGCGGCGCCAGAACTCGGTGATGCTTTTGGAAATGTAGGGATAGTTGAAGTTTTCAAGGAAGTGAAAGCCCAGCAGCCTGCCAAGACCGATGGCCATGTCGGAATATCCCGAGAAAACGAAGTATATCTGCGCTGTGCGCATGATGATGCCAAACCACGCAAGAAGTGCGGAGGGGGAGTCTGCCGCCGAGGCAAGGTCCCACATTTCCCCTGCCATGTCGGCCAGGAGCACCTTTTTGGAAAGACCGGCAATAAAGATGCGCACGCCTTCGGCGGCGCTGTCTGCGGTCACCTTTCTCTCCCGCAGCTCGGCAGCAACCTCGCGGTATTTGACGATGGGGCCTGCGATAAGCTGAGGAAACATGGTCACGTATGCACCGAAATCCACGGGATTCTTCTGGTATTCAGTGTCGCCGCGGTATACGTCGATAACGTAGGAGAGGGCTTGGAAGGTGTAAAAGGAGATGCCGATGGGGAGCTTCACGGAAAGCTCGGGTAAAAACGGCATTACGGGGCGGAGATTTTCCGCGATGAAATTATAATATTTGAAATAAAAAAGGATGCCAAGATTGAAAATGCAGGCGATTATCAGTATGGGAGCGGTGTTTTTCGACTTAGCCTTGCCTTTGCCGATGAGAAGTCCGAAAACGTGGTCTGCAATGATGGTAACGGCCATCAGCAGCACGTACACGGGCTCGCCCCAGCCGTAGAAAACGAGGCTGACGAGGAAGAGCACGGCGTTGCGCCATCTGAAGGGAGTGACGTAATATAATAAAAGCGTTATGGGAAGATACGCAAAAAGAAACTCGGGACTTGAGAAAACCATTGTAAACGCGCCTTTATGATGTTATTTGATCCTTCGGGAGAAAATGCGCCCCGAAGAAATGATATGCATAATGCACCATTCTTATTATAAACGATATTTTTCCTTAAATAAAGACATATATAATAAATAATTATTTATTATCGTTTTTTTGTGAAAAAGAAACGGCACCCTTCGGTGCCGTTTTGATCAGCTTATTTTCAGCTCAAACCAGAAGGTGCTTCCGTTTCCGGGGGTGCTTGAAACACCGAATCTGGCGCCGTGGAGTATCAGTATCTCCTTGACGATGGAGAGCCCGAGGCCGGAGCCGCCCATTCCGCGCTTGTGGACCTTATCTACCTTGTAGTATCTGTCCCAGATAAGGGGGAGGTCCGATTTGGCGATTCCCTCACCCGTGTCGGCCACGGAAACCCGTACAACGTCTCCCGACACCGCCTCGGTGACGGTCACCCTTTTATCTTCACCCGTGTGGGTGACGGCGTTACCGAGAAGATTGTAGACCACCTGCAGTATGCGGGTCTTGTCGGCGGTGACGTAAACGGGGGCTGTCGATTCGAGCCTGATATCGTATCCGTAGGGCTCGTTCAGCTTCGCGACTCTGTCGACCGTGTCGCGGAGCGCCTCGGTCAGGTCAAAGCGGATGAGATTAAGCTCGCCGCTTTCGGTCTGCATTTTTGATATGGTCAGAAGGTCGGAAACGAGAGTGGAAAGGCGCTTGGATTCGTCGATGACGACCTGCATGTTCTCCGGCGTGTTTTCTCCGGGAATGTCTCGCATCATTTCCGTGTAGCCCTCGATAAGGGTGAGCGGCGTGCGCAGATCGTGGGATATGTTTGCAAGGAGCTCCTTTTTCATTCTGTCCGCCTGGGTCAGATCCAGCGCGGCGGCATCGAGAGCCTCCGAAAGCTCGTTTATTTCCCGATAGCCGCTTCTCACGCGGCTCTTATCGTAGGTGCAACGCGAAAGTGACCTTGCCTCGCGGGTAACGTCCGATATAGGCGCCGCAATGTGTCGGGAAAGGAAGGTGGCAACGGAAAGGGCAATGGCAATGGCGATGAGAGATATCCATAAAAGCATTGCCTGCAATGTTTTTACCGTAGCTGTGACGGGCGTCACGGCGCAGTTAAGGAAAATGACGCCGCTGTCTCCGTTTTCAAAGGTGAAGGTCTTCGCGTATATCACGCTGTCGGGAAGCCCCGAATCGGAAAGCTTGTCGTTGCCTGCCTGGCCTGCAGGGTTGAAGCCGTAAAGGGGCACGCGCTTTGTGAAGGTGCCGTCTCCGGATTTCAGTGCGGAAACGTATATCCTTTCAAGCTCCTCGGAGCCAACGTTATGTATGAGGCATGCCGCGTTTGCGTGAACGGAAACAAGCGGCACGGCCGTTTTGTTCTTGAACTTGAAAATGTACACGCACATTTCGTTTTCGTGGGAAAGAAAGGCGGCGGTGGTGTCAAGCTCCGCGGAGCCCTTTCGCTCCTCGAGCACGTCTGCCGCCGACTGGAGGCGGTTCGATATGATGCCGCTGTATATGTCGCTCATCAGAAGTACGCCGAAGATCCAGAGAAGGGAAAGCACGATGGCGGTGAAGGCGAGAAGATAGAGAAATATCTTCCATCTGAGACTCAGATGGGAGACTTTCTTGTGCTTATAGTCCATAAAAGAGCCTCTTTAGTTTGTGTCGAATCTGTAGCCCACGCCCCTGAGAGTGACGATATGGTGAGCATAGGCACCGAGAGAGCGGCGGAGAAGCTTTATATGGGTGTCGAGCGTTCTGTCGTCGCCGAAAAAGTCGTAGCCCCAAACGTCGGAGATAAGCTTCTCGCGGGAAAGGGCGATGTTGCGGTTTTTGAGCATATAGAAGAAAAGATCGTATTCCTTAGGCGACATATCAACGCGGGCACCGTCTATGTACACGATGCGGGCCGTAAGGTCCGCTCGCAGACCGCCAAGCTCGATGATCTCGTGGCGGGGACTTTCATCGGCGGGCTTTTCGGCAGTGCGGCCTACACGCTTCATAATAGCCTCCACGCGGAGCATCAGCTCCTTGGGGGAGAAGGGCTTCACCACGTAATCGTCCACGCCGAGCTCAAAGCCGTTGATCTTATCGTATTCCTCGCCTCTTGCAGAGAGCATGATAATGGGCACGGATGAAAATTTTCTTATTTCGCGGCAGGCGGAAAATCCGTCAAGCTCGGGCATCATAATGTCTATGATGATGATATCGTATTGGCTGCTGCGGCATTTTTCTATGGCTTCGATGCCGTCCTTGGCTTCGTCGGTAACGTGTCCCTCAAAGGCGGCGTATTTCGCTATCATACGACGGATCATCTCTTCGTCGTCAACGATAAGTATTCTGTACACTGTTTTTCCGTCTCCTTACTGATATAGTTCAATTATATACGTTTTTGCTTATAAAATCAAGCAAGGATATCCGCCCTGCAAGGCGGATATCCTCTTTTGCCGAAAGTTTACTTGCCATTCTCGAAATTTACGTTGCCCGATTCCACGGTGCGCTCGTAGCAGGTGATGGTGACGGTGCTGTAGCGTCCGTTTCTCACGATGACGGCTTCGAGCTTGTCGCCCACCTTGCAGCCCTTGAGCACTGCCTTCAGGTCTGCGGCGCAGGTGATCTCTGTGTCGCCGATCTGAGCGATGCGGTCGCCATTCTGCAAAACGTCGTCGTTAAAGCCCTTTTCAGCCTCGTAAACGTAAAGACCGAGAGCATTCACTCTGTAATACGTGGCCTTCTGATAGGTGTCGATATCGAGCACGCTGATGTGGAGGGAAACTCTGCCCTTGACGTAGCCGTGATCGAGGATCTCGTTTGCCACGTAGGAAGCGTCGTCCATGGGGATGGCGAAGCCCAGTCCCTCAATGCCGGATTCGGAGTATTTGGCGTTCACGATGCCCACAAGCTCGCCTGCAAGGTTGAACATACCGCCGCCGGAGTTGCCGGGGTTGACGGCAGCGTTTGTCTGCAGGAGATTCATGGTCTCGCTGCCGACGGTGATCTCGCGGTCGAGAGCGCTGATGATGCCGTTTGTGACGGTGCCTCCAAGGGTGCCGAGGGGATTGCCGATAATGACTACCTCCTCGCCTGCAACGAGAGCGGCGGAAGAGCCTATCTCGGCTGCGGTGAGACCCTCAGCCTCGATCTTGAGCACTGCGATATCGGTGTCGGTGTCGGTGCCGATGAGGGTAGCCTCGTGTTCGTTTCCGTTTGTGAGGCGCACGGTGATGGTGTCGGCGATGCCGTATTCATCGTCGTCGATAACGTGATTATTGGTGATGATGTAACCGTTTTCGGAGATGATAACGCCGGAGCCTGCGCCCTCGGTGTAATAGAAGCTGTCGACTGCCGCGTATTCGGTGGTTATCTCAACAACGGAATCCGCAACCTTTTTGACTACGTCGGCGATGGTGCCCTTTTCCTTGGTGCCTGCAGAGTCGGGCGTGAGCACGATGCCGGCAGACTGATGAGGTCCCTTTTCGTCGGTCTCTTCTTCTTCCTTGTCATGACCGTCCGAATGGCGGTCGTCCGTTTCGTAGCCGTCGTCGTAACCGTTGAGACTGCCCTTTGCGATGAAATAGCCGCCGATGCCGGCGCCGCCCGCAATGAGAAGAGCGGAGAGGATTATGGCGATAACGGTGAGAGCAACGCGACCGCCGCTTTTTTTCTTCTTCGGCGGCGGAGGCGTTTCTGTGGGAGGAGTGGGCGGTGTCACCGTATACGTGGGAGGTATATATGCGGGAGGTGCATACGGGGGCACTGCGTGGTTGCTCTCTTTGCTTTCATAAATATATTCGCCTCTTTCCCCGTCGGCGGGGGCAGAGGATGTGGTGCTGTTGTCCCGGGGGCTGCCAGAGGAGTCGTTGCTGCCGTCTTTTCCGTTAAAGATGTATTCAGCCATAATGCGATCCTTTCCGATTAATATTTTTATAATATTTGAACCAAACGAAAAATCCGCTTGTTTTTATCCTGTGATTAGATTATAATTTTCTTATGTGACGGTTTTATGATGCTTCGAAAAAAATTCATTGAATTCGAAGGAAGCATAATGTCCCACTCGGTATTATGCCGGCAATCGGCGCGGTTTATCCGCGGCGTGTGCCCCCGCCGGCAAAAAGAAAGGAATCACGTAACCATGAAGCTCAATTATAAGCGCACTGTTTTCGTCGGATTTGCATTCTTCCTGATACTTGCATTCTGGCAGGCATACGACAGCATTATCCCGAAAATACTGAACGATAAGTTCGGTATGTCTCAGACCTGGAGCGGTATCGTTATGGCGATCGACAATATCCTCGCCCTCTTTATGCTCCCCCTTTTCGGAAATCTTTCCGATAAGACCAAGTCTAAATACGGAAGAAGAACTCCCTATATCGTTCTCGGCACCGTTGTTGCCGCTGCTGCCTTCGTGCTCCTTTCCTTTGCGGACAATATGCAGCTCACCAATATCAAAGACGTTTCCGAGATCGACAGCGAATCAGCTCTTTCCGTGCTTTACGATAACGAGTACGGTGCCGACGTGAAAACTCCCGATGGCGAAAAGTTCGAGATCCGCGAGCTTTTCACAAAGGAAGAATTCGTGAAGATCAGATCCACCGACAGATATATCAAGGGTGATGACGGAAAATACACTCTCACCGATGCGGAAAAGGAAGACTCCGTGAGTCTTTACACCGAATACGTGGTGCCTCTCCGTCAGGCATATGCGTGGCAGATGACGGCGGAAAACCCCGTTACCCTCGTATTCTTCATGGTGCTTCTTCTCATCGCTCTTGTTGCTATGGCCACCTTCCGCTCTCCCGCAGTTGCGCTTATGCCCGACGTGACCATCAAGCCCCTCCGCAGTAAGGGCAACGCCGTTATCAACCTCATGGGAAGCTTCGGCGGCATCGCAGTCCTCGTGCTCGGCCTCGTTTTCGGCACGGGAAGCACGGCAAACGCCCTTATGTCGTATATGGCGTTCTTCGCCGTCGTTGCCGGCATTATGATCGTTGCGCTTTTCGTGTTCCTTCTCACTGTGAACGAGCCTAAGTTCGTTCTTGAGATGGAGGCGGACAGCCGCCGCTTCGGTATCGACGAAAGCGAGGAAGAGGGACCCGTGTCTGCAGGCGGTAAGCTCTCCCGCTCCGAGCTTTGCTCTCTCCTTCTCATCCTTGCCTCCGTTGTGCTCTGGTACTTTGGCTATAACGCCGTAACGACCAAGTATTCGGTTTATGCAGGCGAGGTGCTTAACCTTGACTACAATATGACTCTCATCATCGCTCAGGGTGCGGCTATACTTTCCTACATACCCGTCGGTATGCTCTCCTCCAGATTTGGCCGCAAGAAAATGATCCTCACCGGCGTTCTGATGCTTGCCGCCGCCTTCGGCGCCGCTGCATTTATGAGAGAGGGAAGCCCTGCGCTCTTTATGAACATCATCTTCATTCTTGCGGGCATTGGCTGGGCAACCATCAACGTAAACAGCTTCCCCATGGTCGTTGAGCTTTCTAAGAACAGCGACGTGGGTAAATACACGGGCTTCTACTACACCGCTTCCATGGCGGCGCAGACGATCACCCCGGTGCTCTCCGGTATCTTCCTCGATATCAAGATGACGACACTGTTCCCTTATGCAACGATCTTCGTTGTGCTCTCCTTCATCACCATGCTCTTCGTCCGTCACGGCGACAGCAAGCCTGAGGCAGTCAAGTCCAAGCTTGAGGCCTTTGCCGAGGTGGACTGATGACCGTGATCGCCCTGATAATACTCGTTGCCGCTGTGTGGGTGTTTTTCACCCTGGGACGCGGCAGACGCCCCGAATGCGACTGCTTTTACGGCAGCCTTGTGGCACATCGCGGCCTTCATAACGGTGCCGACCGCCCCGAGAATTCTCTCGCTGCCTTTGATGCCGCCGCCTCTGCGGGCTACGGCATTGAGTTGGACGTTCACCTTGCCGCCGACGGGGAAGCCGTTGTGTTCCACGACGGAAATATAAAGCGTATGACGGGGGAGGACGTGAAGCTTTCCTCTCTCACAGCCGACCAGCTGAAAACCAAAAAGCTTCTTTCAAGCGACCAGTATATCCCCCGTTTTTCCGAGGTGCTGGACACCGTTTCCGGCAGAGTGCCCCTCGTGGTGGAGCTGAAGTGCGAGACCGCCGACGACCCCGCCCCCCTTTGCGAAAAGGTCAGCGCCATGATGGACGAATACGTTGACAAAACGGGCGGCGGATATTCCGTTGAGTCCTTTAATCCCTACGTTGTGAAATGGTTCCGCAAGAACCGCCCGGACGTTTTCCGCGGTCAGCTTTCCGGTGAGTTTTTCAAAAAGGGAAAGCGGAATTTCACCACGTTTATAATGGAATATCTCTGGGTCAACTATATGGGACGCCCCGACTTTGTGGCATTCGACCACAGGCGCCGAGGCTCTCTCTCCTTCCGCATCTGGAAGGGTATTTACCGCGCTCCCTATGCGTACTGGACGATCAGATCGGAAAAGGAGCTCGACCTCCTGCTTCTCGGAGGCAAGCGCGGATGCTATATTTTTGAAGGGTTCACTCCCTCGAAGGATAAGTTGAAATGATAACGAGAAAACAGGTAAGAGACATACGCATAGCATCGCTGGCGCTGCTTTTGGCGCTGGCGCTGGCTCTTGTGGTGTGCTCGGCCATAAGCAGCCGCCGTTCGGCAGATACGTCGGGAAATCCGCTTTCGTACGGGTACCCCGATAAGCCCCTTGAAAATAAGGTGATGCCCGACGACTACGTGTCGGATATACTTTTCGCCATAGGCGACGCAGGCTCCAAATATGAGGTGGGAGAGGATTTCCTCCTCTTCTGCGACGGAAATGAGAATATCAACACCGACGGAAGGTTCCTCTATTTTGCCAAGACCATGATCGAGCTTATGGGCTATAGCGACGATATCTGGGGAGACGTTGCGGGATACGGATTTTCCGTGCTTTACGATCTCTATACGGGAGCTGCTGAGGACGGCAGCATTGAGGTTTTGGGCGATGTGTATGATCAGCATAAGACCGTTGTCTCCGTCAGCTTCGACGGAGCAGACCACCGGGACGTGACGGGAGATGCGGATCTTTTTCTGGGCTTTGGCGAGGAAGGCGTCAGATTCGTTATCTCGGGCGGCGTGAAGATGGCGCTTGCTGTGTGCGCCGACAGAGAGGCGCTGGCTGCAGCGGAGGCCTCCTCCGACGTGCTGCTTGTGTGCACCGATGCCGACGGCGTTGATGCTGCTCTTCTTGCGGGTGCGGATGCCGTTTTTGTGGCGGACAGCGAGTGCGAGCCCCACGTGGAGGCAGTTGGCGGAGTTTTCGTTATATACGGAGTGAGGAGCGCCGATCTTGCGGATGCCCCCGTGTTGACCGTATCCGTTTCTGCCGGTATCGACCCCGTTGTCAGATACTATCCCATAGCCGCTGCCGACGAGGCAGAGGCTGCGGCGATGATCGACGCGGTGAACTCCCGCTCGGATACAGCTCTTATCGGCTACGACTTCAAGGTGAAGAGAAAATAACTCCATTCTCAAATAAAGGATAATTGCGGCGTGCAAACGCCGCAATTTTTGCGAAATTGTGACTTTTTTCACCGCCTTTAGATTGACACAGAGGTGCTTGCGTGGTATTATTATAATACTGTTCATATATAATTTATATCGTCAGGTGTGATGATACAGATCCGATCGGTGGGTTACATATGCTTACTGTTACCGATATTTCTTTTTCATACGGCAGAAAGACCGTATTTGAAAAGCTCAGCTTTTCCGTGGCTCCGGGAGAATGTGTCGTTATTGCAGGCCCCAACGGCTGCGGCAAATCAACGGCACTTTCCGTTATCGCAGGAGCGCTGAAGCCGTCGTGCGGCACCGTTTCGTGCGAGGGAAAGCTTGGATACGTGCCTCAGGGCTCAGCTCTGATGGAGGATGCAACGGTTATGGAAAACCTTCGGTTTTTCGCTTCCGTGTCTCACGGCACCGTGCCCGAAAAGCTGCCTTTTTCCGTTGATGCATTCAGAAAAAAGAAGGTCTCCCGCCTTTCGGGAGGTATGAAAAAGCAGGTCAGCATTGCTGCGGCTCTTTTGGGAGATCCCGACGTGATACTCCTCGACGAGCCCTCCTCCGCTCTCGACATTTCGTTCAGAGACGAAATGACGGAGCTTATAAAAGAATGGCTGGCGGCAGGCAAAGCCGTCGTATACGTGGGGCACGACCCTTACGAATTCCATTCATTTTTCAATAAGATTGTATTCCTGGACGATGTCCCCGTTACGTACTGCCGCAGCGAGCTTTGCCCCGAAGGCAGCGACAGCGAGGAGTTTTCCCGGATTTACAAAAATACATTAAAAAACATTAGGAGAAAGTGAGTTTTAGTTATGGGAAATACTAAAATTGCTATTATTGCCGTTGCAGTATGTGCGGCAGTTCTTCTCGGCGGCCTTTCGATCGGCTCGATCGTTTCCAACAATCCTGTAAACCAGGTTGAAAAGGCGCTCATCAAGAGCCTTGAGGCTTTTGAAAAGTCCGACATTTACGAACACTACGATTCCGTTGCAAACGGCGGCAGCGTAGAGGTTGGCGGTAACTTCGGTGACCTTACCGAATCCTACCTTGGCACCAAGGTAGATATCGATGCATCCGCTAAGCTTTACTTCAACGTTGAAGAGCTCGAAAGCGCATTCGAGATCTCCGCTTCCATGGATGAGGAAGAGCTTATCGCAGCTCAGCTTTATGCAAGCGAAAAGATCGTAGCCGTTATGTGCGAAGCACTTCTCGGTGAAGAATCCTACGGCATCAAGCTCGACAAGATCGCTGACAACTTTGCTGAATCCGAATTCGGCGAAGACGGCGCGTTTGCTCTCGGCATCACCGAGGAGCAGCTCGAGATTTATCTTGAAGCTATGGAAACCGGCGAAGCTGTTTCCAAGGACGTTCAGAAGCTTGCTGAAGAGATCATCGAAACCTTCCTTAAGTCTGTAAGAAAGCATGCTGAGACCGAAAAGGAAGGCGGCACTATCAGAATCAGCGGCGAAGAGGTTAAGACCAACAACGTTATCATCATCATCAACGGTGAAGCGATGGTCAACATCGCTACCGATATGCTCGAGTACCTCGAGAAGGATAAGACCGTTAAGAACTTCCTCGAAGACTATGCGGAAACCCTTATTTCCGTTTCCGGCGAGGACCTCGATGCTGACGATATGATCGACGGCTTCTACGATTCCATCGAAGACGTTCTCGACAATATCGACGATATGGAAGATTCCGTTGAAGATATTGAATTTATCATCACTGCTAACATCAGCAAGTCCAACGGTCAGCTTATCGGTCTCACCGCAGAAGCTGAATACGATGGCGACTCCATGTTCGAAGCAGGCTTCGTTTGCGGACCTACATGGAAGGAGATCACCGACATTTCCGTATACTACGAAATGGGCGGCCAGAAGATGTCCGTTAACTTCAACGTTAAGGAAAACTCCAAGCAGACCCTTGAAGCAGTTGTAAAGGTTAAGCAGGGTACCAACACCATGGCTGAAGCAACCTTCGAATGGGACAAGAAGGAGAACGAATTCTCCATCTCCGCAGGTGCTGCAGGCGAGCAGATCACTCTTAAGGGTGAGCTTACCGTTAAGAGCGGCGTTTCCACTCTCGTTCTCGGTTCCGTTAAGATCGGCGAAGAAAAGATCGACCTTGGCGACATCAACGTTATCATTGATGAATCCGACAAGATGCCTTCTGCTAAGAACGTTACCGACATTCTCACTATGACTGAAGACGAGATCATGGATCTCATCGAAGCAGTTCAGGAAGCTGCTATGGAGCTTGGTGAGGACCTCATGGGTGAGCTTGGCGGCCTCGGCGGCCTCGGTGGTATCGGCGGCGGTGCTGAAGAAGACATCGTTGTGCCCGACGCAATGCCCGGCTACGAAGAGGATTACGGCTGGTAATCAATTAAAAATTTAACGAGTAACTTTCGATGTTCAGACGTGATTTAAGATTATTTCTGAAATGCTTGGCGTCTGCTTCTCTCTTCTTCCTTCTGCTGGCGGCGGCTTTGGCCGTTCTGGCGGGAGCGATGATAACGGGAGTCGAAGAGGTGTACACCCCCATAAAAGTTGCCGTAGTTGATAATGAGGATTCGGTCTACAGCCGAATCCTCATTAACACTGTCAAGGGAATCGATTACGTTGAGAACCTTCTAACGGTCAAGCGTATGGATGCCGACGACGCAGAAGCCGCTATGAAAAGCGGCGAGTGCCTGGCGGTGATCGTTTTGCCTGAGGGCTTTATCGATGCGATACTTGCGGGTGAGGAGTCACGCGGTACCATATACATTTCGCCGGCGCTGGGCGCCCACTCCGAGATAGTGAAGGCCGTTGCAAGATTCGGTGAGCGCATCCTGGTGGCAGGGCAGTACGGCACGTTTTCGGGCCTTGATCTTATCCGCATGAACGGACTTTCAAGGGAGGTAAGGCACAAATACCTCGACACAGTTAATATAAACCTATTGAATGAAGCAATAAGCGCCAATAAGCATTATTTTGACGTGGAGATCACGGCATACTGGGATACGGGTATGTCCACTGAGTCCTACTACGGAATGTGCTGGCTCATTATGCTTCTTTTTTTGATCTCCGTTTTCTTCATTCCGCTTTTTACAACCGATATGAACCGCCCGTTTCTGAACAGACTCTGTTCATATAACGTGGGATACGGCAGGTTTTATGGCGGAAAGATACTTCTGCTCTTCATTTTCCGCGCGCTGATAGTGCTGGCGTTGCTCACTTTAGTCGGCACGCTCGGATACGTGAGCCTGACGCTGCTTTCATTTTTGTGGGCGCTTATGTCCGTGGCGTTCGTTTCTCTTGTGGGAGCCGCTGCGACGGTGTGCTTCGGTGACGGCATCACCGGAAACGTGATCCTCGCGGTGGGCGGTATGTTTTTCTGCGGCGGCCTTGTGCCCCGTCAGATGCTGCCCGAGGCGCTGCTCCGTATAGGTGACCTGACGCCCTACGGCTCGGCAAAGGCGATGCTTTCTCCGGCCCTCGGTGGAAACGTCGATGCGACTGCGCTGGCGTTTGCTGCGGCTTACTGCCTGCTTGCCGTGCTGCTTCTCCGCCGCAAGCTTCTGCGGACCCAGATAGCGGATGCGTAAGGGGGTGCGGATATGAGAATTTATCATTTTTACCTTGCCCTTGTGCGCACGGTGCGTACGGTTTATTTCCCGGTGATTCTGACGGTGCTTGCGCTGGCGGTGTATTTTGCTCCTGCCCTCGGCGGGGAGGAATCAATCCGTCCTGCCGCTATTTGCGACCTTGACGGCTCCGAGATATCCTCAAGAGTGGCAAATACGCTTCGGGATTACGGCTTTGAGATATGCGAAAGCGAGGCGGAAATGCGCGAGCTTATCGTGTCGGGCAGATACGATTGCGGCGCTGTGCTGCCCCGAGGCTTCGGCGAGCGTCTCTCCGAAAGCGACCTTGAGGAGGCTGTTGACTTTATAATAACTCCTACGTCTTATGCCGACGATATGTACAAAAACTACGTGGCGGCAGCGGTGTACACGGAGTTTGCCCCTTATATAACCTATGATGCACTCCGTGAAACGGAGCTGACTATGGGAGACGTGAGGAAAGCATACAGAGACAGGCTGGATAAAGGGCTCCTTTTCTCCTTCGATATTGAAAGCACCGAGGAGGGTGTTTCCGTTTCCGCGGAAAGACCGCGCACATACACTCTGGCGGCGGTGGCATTCCTTGTGTTTGCCATCATAACGTACACGGTGTCCGACGAGCTGAAGGGGGATGTCGCGAGCATTTCGGGAAGAATCGGCACAGGTCGCGTTATGATCCTTTCCGTGATCCCCACGCTTGCCGTGCGTGTTGCTTTTTTGCTCTTCGCATACGGAATAGCGGCATATCTTCGCCGCGCCCTGGAGGGTGACGGAATATTGGTGGAGCTTTTCCTTGCGGTGGCTTGTTACACCGTGTCGGTGCTTGCATTCGCTCTCCTTTTGGCGGCGTTGGTTGGCGACAGCGGACGGATCGAGATCGTGTCCTTCTATATCCTCATTTTGTCGCTGATCCTTTGCCCCGTGTATATGGACTTGACGGTGCTTTTGCCCGTCCTTGCGAAGATAAGACTCGGCGCGCCTCTATATTGGATGTGGATCTTTGCCGACGGCGCCCTGCCGTCTCTCATCCCCTTTGCGGCACTTCTCTTTGCGCTTTTTGCGTTTTATTTGCGATTCCGCAGAGTGCGCGGGAAAACAGGCACGTGACGGAGCCTACATGATGGTGCAAAAATCACGGTATATAACGAAAAAATAAAAAGGCAGACCGCGAGGTCTGCCTTTTGTTTTATAATAATTGTTGACATATAATGCGCTTGAATGGTATAATAGATAATTGATATGCGGACTGTAAGTACCGCTGAAATTTAACTGTCAACCATCTGATAAATGGAGGAAATATACATGGAGTGGCAATCACTTAACGTGCTTCGTGAGAAGTACCTCAGCTTTTTTGAATCAAAGGGACATCTTCGTCTCCCCAGCTTCCCCCTCGTACCTATAAACGATAACAGCCTTCTTCTCATCAACTCCGGCATGGCGCCCATGAAGAAGTATTTCACCGGCGAGGAAGAGCCTCCCCGTCATAGAGTTACCACCTGCCAGAAGTGCATCAGAACTCCCGACCTTGAAAGAGTGGGACATACCGCACGTCACGGCACTTTCTTTGAAATGCTCGGTAACTTCAGCTTCGGCGACTATTTCAAGAGCGAAGCTATTCCGTGGGCATGGGAATTCCTCACCGTAACTCTCGAGATCCCCGCAGACAGACTCTGGCCCTCTATTTACGAGCAGGACGAAGAGGCGTATAAGCTCTGGACAGAGGTTATCGGCGTTCCCGCTGAAAGAGTCGTTCGTCTCGGTAAGGCGGACAACTTCTGGGAGCACGGCACAGGTCCCTGCGGCCCCTGCTCCGAGATCTATTTCGACCGCGGCGAAAAGTACGGCTGCGGCTCCCCCGACTGCAAGCCCGGCTGCGACTGTGACAGATTCATGGAGATCTGGAACAACGTTTTCACTCAGTTTGATAACGACGGCAAGGGCAACTACACAGAGCTGGCGCAGAAGAATATCGACACCGGTATGGGCCTTGAGCGTCTCGCTTGCGTAATGCAGGGCGTTGACAACATGTTCGAGGTAGACACCATCCGTCGTGTCATCGATAAGGTTTCCGAGATCTCCGGCAAGAAGTACGGAGAAGACGCAACCGACGATATCTCCATCCGCGTTATCACCGACCATTCCAGAAGCGCGATGTTCATGATCTCCGACGGCGTTATCCCCTCCAACGAGGGCAGAGGCTACGTCCTCCGCCGTATCATCCGCCGCGCTTGCCGTCACGGCAAGCTCCTGGGCATCGACCACGCGTTCCTCACGGATACCGTTACCACCTCCATTGAGGAAAGCTGCGGCGCATATCCCGAGCTGGACGAAAAGAGAGAGTACATCCTCAAGGTCATCGCTATGGAGGAGGAAAGATTCGACGTCACCGTTGATGCAGGTCTCAATATCCTTTCCGGCATGATCGACGATGCGAAAGCAAAGGGCGAAGCTACCCTCAGCGGTCAGGACACCTTCAAGCTTTACGATACCTTCGGTTTCCCCGTAGACCTCACACGCGAGATCGCGGCGGAAGCAGGACTCAATATTGACGAAGACGGCTTCACGGCTCTTATGAAGGAGCAGAAGGCTCGCGCACGTGCCAACAGAAAGCTTGGCGGCGGCTGGGACGATGCTTCCAAGACTCTCTTTGCAAGCCTTGAAAAGACCGAATTCACCGGCTATGCCGAAATAAAGACCGAAGCTAAGGTGATCTTCCTCGGCGTTGACGGCGAATCCGTTGACAACGTTTCCGAGGGCGAGTGCACCGTCGTTCTCAATAAGACCCCCTTCTACGGCGAAGGCGGCGGTCAGGTTGGCGACACCGGTACTATTGTATCCGGCGATTGCAAGCTTACCGTTATTGACACCAAGAAGGAATCCGGCGTTTACATGCACATCTGCCGCGTTGAGGGAGGAGTTCTCAGCATTGGCGACACCGTTACCGCTGAGTGCGACAAGAAGCGCCGCGACGCTATATGCCGCAATCATTCCTCCGTTCACCTTCTCCAGGCTGCTCTCAAGGCAGTCCTCGGCGATCACGTTGAACAGAGCGGCTCCTACGTTGACGAATACAGAGCACGCTTCGACTTCTCTCACTTCTCCGCAATGACGAAGGAAGAGATCGAAAAGACAGAGGCTCTCGTAAACGCTTACATTTTGGCAGGTCTCTCCGTTACAACGGAAGAAACCGACATTGAAACTGCTCGCAAGAAGGGGGCTATGGCTCTCTTCGGTGAAAAGTACGGTGCTGTTGTCAGAATGGTTTCCATGGGCGAGGCGTCCGTCGAGCTTTGCGGCGGTACTCACGTTCACAACACCGCGAAGATCGGACTTTTCAAGATCACATATGAAGGCTCCGTTGCCGCAGGCATCAGACGTATTGAAGCCGTTACCGGCGAAAACGTTCTCGCTCTTATCGCAGACCGCGACGCTCTCATCGCAGAGACCGCTCGCGAGCTGAAGGCTCAGAACGTAAACGATATCGCAAAGCGCGCGGCTGCTCAGGCAGAGGAGATCCGCCGTCTGAAGCACGAGCTCGATTCTCTTAATTCCAAGCTCGCAGCTGCAAAGGCATCCGAGTACGTTGGCTCCGCCATCGAGATCGGCTCTGTGAAGCTGGTTGCTGCTTATGCAGAGGGCATGGACCTTGCATCCGCACGTGAGCTTTCCGATAAGCTCAAGGCTGAGATGGCAAACGTTGTTGCAGTATTCGCAGTGAAGAACGAAGGCAAGATCAACTTCGTTTGCGCTTGCGGTGCAGAAGCCGTTAAGGCAGGCGCTCACGCAGGCAAGATCGTTGGCGCAGTTGCAGCCGTTACCGGCGGTAAGGGCGGCGGCCGTCCCGACAGCGCAGTTGCCGGCGGTGCTGACGCAGGCAAGATCGCTGACGCAGTTGCAGCAGCTGAAGAGATCGTAAAGGGATTTATTAAGTAATTATTGGATGGTAAGTTTGGGGAGGGACTTTTTGAAAAAAGTCCCTCCCCAAAAACCTCTATCTTCAAAAACTTTTATAAAGGAAACGGCGCGGATTCCGATTCGGTCGCGACGACAAGTGCAAGACCGAAAACGCATTTTGACATAAACATAAGGAGAAAACATGAAAATACAGTGGAAAGGTGCGGCGCTTCTTGCGCCCGTGTCGCCGACAATGGTAACCTGCGGTGACATGGACGGCGAAGCGAACATTATAACGGTTGCCTGGTGCGGAATGGTGTCGACACGTCCGCCGAGAGTATATATATCGGTGCGCCCCAGCCGTCATTCCTATAACATCATCAAGGAAACGGGCGAGTTCGTCATCAACCTGACGACGGCGTCTATGGTGAAGGCGGCGGATAAGTGCGGCATGTACACGGGCAAGAAAATGGATAAATTCGTGCGCTTCGGACTTACCCGCGAGCAGGCGTCGGCGGTGAAGTGCCCGCTGATAGCGGAAAGTCCGCTTTCCCTTGAATGTAAAGTCATCAGTGTGACCCCCATGGGCTCACACGATATGTTCGTGGCAGACGTGGTGGCTGTTGACGTTGACGAGGACCTTGTGGACGAAAAGGGAACGCTTCACCTTGAGCGCGCAGGGCTTGCCGCATATGCCCACGGCGCATACTACCTGCTGGGCAAGAAGATCGGCAACATCGGCTTCGCGCTGAAAAAGAAAAAGAAATAAGTGAATTGAATGAGGGGGAAGAAACTTTTTGAAAAAAGTTTCTTCCCCTTCGCCCCTATCTTCAAAAACTTTTATAAAAGGGAAAAGAAAAAGATATCGCCTCGGTTGCGATAGAACGGACGAAATCGAAGCACATTTTTGATAAAATGGTTTTGGGAGGGGAGGGTTCCACAAGCGGATGCAAAAAAGT